>CACZWQ010000001.1 GCA_902784855.1 uncultured Ruminococcus sp.
GCTGCGCAGCTCAGAAGAAGGGCAAGGCACAGCAGAACGGAAATCATTTTTTTCATGGTCTGTTTTCCTCCTTAATTCATTAAGCCGTGTTTCAGCGCCGCAGGAAATCGTAGCGGATAAACCCGATCCTGCCGGTATCCGGATCCTGAACCTCGTACCAGTCTTTCATCTCACAGAGCACCTGCAGGGTTTCACCGGGCTTATAGGTGTTCACCAGGGGAGCGTTCTTGGAGGGGGCGTAACGCATGTTGATGATACCGGAGGAGCGATTGTGCCAGGTGACCACGTCGTAGGGAGTAACCCATCTCGCGGCTTTGAACTCATTGTAAATCGCGCTCAGGCTGCCGTTACCGGAGATCCAAACACCTCCCTGATCGGTATACCATGTCCAGATGTACCACACGGCGCTGTCATGGTCAAATTCCGAAGGAACACTCAGAATGATGTAGTCGCCGTTCGGATCCGGGGTGGTCGGCTGGGTGATCGGCTGAGAGGTGCCATAGGCTGTCCACTGCTTGGTATCGTCGTTGTAGAGCATGCCGGTCGCGGGAATGCTGATATCGTCGGTCTGATCGGAGGCGTTGTCGTTGAATACAACGCTGTCATAGCCGCTCGGCAGCTCCACATACCACACGTTGTCTTGCAGCAAGGTCATCGGATTGCCGTGCCATGTGGTGGTCTGCGAGTTATTCTGAGAGTTCCACATATGCGCGTAAACCGTGCTCCAGCCCTTGGTGTTCTGGAAGAAGATGTAGTTGCCCTGCGGGATGGGGTTGGTGGGTGTGGTGGGCGTCGTGGGCGTGGTGGGCTGAGTCGTCGGCTCGGTGCCGTCGGTGTACTTGCCCGCGTAGCAATTGCTGTCCTCGAAGTGCGCGAGGTAGCGCTGCAGCGCCGTGACGTCGGAGACGTTGACTGTCTTGTTCTTGTCGACGTCACCCGCGGTGTGCTTGTCGCCGGTGAGCGTGATGATCTCGGCACAGTGCATCTGGATGTAGGTGGCGTCCTTGATGGTGACGCTGTTGTTTTGGTCAACGTCGCCGATCAGCACCTTGCCGACGGGCTGGGTGGGCTGGGTGGGATTGTCGCCGGAGTAAGGCTCCCAAACATGGTTCGCCTTGAAGATCATCGACTGACCGTTTAGCGGCATACCGCCGTCGCCTTCAGCGGGATAGCGGTTGGTGGTGGAGTCGTTTCTCTCGGTGAAGACGCACATCGCATTCTCCAAGCCCGAGGGAACATCGAGATGATAGATGTTATTGTTGCCCTGGATCATATCAACGCCCGGCCAATTTCCGTTAGTGACGGTACCGCCCTCCACATACATGTAGCATTTAACCTGCGACCACTTGTAGGACGAGTTGTCAAAGTAAACCGTCTGCGTCAGGCTGGGATCGGCCTTGGTGAAGGTATAGGTCTGGGTATCGCTCTCGGTGCCGTTGGTGGCGGTCACGGTGATGGTGGTCGTTGCGCCGAAATCCAAGCCGGAGCCGATGGTGACGACCTTGCTGCCGGTGAAGCTCTGGGCTGCGCCGCCGTCGATGGAGTAGGTGCCGGAGGTGGCTTCGCTGTAGCTCAGGGTGACGTCGAGGGTGTCGGTCTTATAGATGCCGCCCGCGGGAGTCGCGGAAACGGAGGGACCGGCGGGCTTCGCCTTGTAGATGACCGCGATACCCGTTCCGCCGATCTGACCGCTGATGTTGGAGCCGGTTACGGTGAAGTGGTTGCCGGTGACCTCGTCGGTGTAATCGCCGGCGGGAATCAAGCCGCCGCCGTTGGAAACGGTGACAGTCATGTTGGAGCCGCTTGCCGCAACGATGACAGCGCCGCCGTTGGAGGTCTTGTTGCCGCGGCAGACGACGTAGCAGTTGTTCTCACCTACCATGTACTCGCCGAGGCCGACCATGGCATTGTGGAAGTGGTTGACCGCCGCAACTTCCTTGGAGGTGAAGTGCGTGCTGCCCTTCTGACCGGACATGATCGATTCCTTGTCGGTGAAGGGAGGTCTGGACAGATAGAGGGACTGGGATTTTGCCTTGGCGCCGACTACCGCGTAAGCGCGGTCGACCTTGTTCTGGTCGATGTACTTTGTCCAGCCGCCGTTGTTGGCAAAGGTGTCGTGGCTCTCTGCCCAGTAGACGATTTTCTCGGGAGCGACGCCCTGGTTGACCCAGTTGCCGCCGTAGCTGATGTTCACCTGTCCGTCTCTGACGGCGCCCATGATGGTGCCGCTGTAGACGCTGTCGGTGACGCCGATGTAGTTAGCGTATTCCTTCATGACATTGGCGCCGTCGCCGCCGGGAGAATCAAGGATCTCACCGTAGCGATACAGGCCGATCTGGGACATTTTTGACCAGAAGCCGTCGCCCTCGGAGGGAAGGCCGATATGCTTTGCAGCGTCAAAACGGAAGCCGTCAACGCCGATGTCCTTCAGGCTCTGAAGATAGCCGTAAACGACGTTCTGCACATAGCTGTCCTCGGTCTTGAGGTCAGCCATGCCGATCTCACCGTTGGTGACCCAGCCGCGGTCTCCCCACTTGTCGTCGGGAACGCCGCCCCAGGTGTGCCAGTACTGAGCAGGCTTGAGATCGTTCTGAATGTTGGCATGGTCGCCGGTAAGGTGGTTGGCAACGACGTCGCAGACGATCTTGATGCCGTACTGATCTGCTGCTGTGCACAGTTCCTGCAGCTCGGACTTTGAGCCCAGAGGTCCGCTGGTGCAGTTGAATTCACGAGGCAGATACAAGCCGTACCACTGACCCAAGGGGTCGGGCGTCTGAACGGGAGAAGTCTGCACAGCCGTGAAGCCTGCTTCGGCGATATTCGCCAATTCCGCCTTGATGTCGTTGTACTTCCAGTCGAAGCAGTGGAGGATGTTGCCGTCCTCGATCTTGCTTGCCAGTCCATAGTTTTTAGCTGTGGACTCGGAATCCAACGAAGCGGAAACGCTGTTGTCCGTTGTGCTGACCGCCGTGGCGGCAAAGCTGCCGACCGCGACGCAGCTTACAAGCATGCAGAGCACAAGGACAAGACTTGTGATTTTCTTACTCAAATTTCTCACTCCTAAATAAAATTACAGTCTCAGACAAAGCCTAGTCTGTACCAATTCTATGATACCAAATTTTGATGATTTATGCAATTTGCTATATGCACAAGAAACCATTATTGTTTTTAGCGATAATGCTAAAGCGACGTTTGGAATAGTTCTTTTAGGCAATAATAGCCCTTCTCATGACCTTTTTGGCACGAAAAGAGCTGTTTATTTTTCGAAATTAGAATTATTCGGTTTGCAGCGCCGCGCACACGGAACACGGCGGCACGGAAAAAGAAGTTGCGTTTTTTTCGCCGCTGTGCTATGATACGAGCATACGATCGCGTCGGCGACGGATGAAATCTTGAGGAGGGGATGGCATGGAAAAAGCTGCGCGCCGGATCGCCGGCATCTGCGCTGCGATCGCCGTTGTCGCGGCGGTCTCCTGCGCCTTTGCCCCCGAGGAGCGACCTGCCGAGCAAGCGGGCGCGGCACGCTCGCCTTTCGGAGACGCGACCGCCGACTCACCCGCAAAAGGCGGCGGCAAGCCCTTCCCCTATCGCGGCACAAGCACGCCTGACAGCAGAGGGCAGGGCGATTTCTCCGTTTCCGCCGTCAACCGCGCCATCGGAGAGAGAATGAGAGACAACCCGCATGTCACCACCGACGCGCGCGGCGCGCTCTCGCTGGATTCGCGGGTGCTGTTCGGCTACGACAGCGCAGAGCTCTCGGAGGAGGGCAGGGAGAGCCTGACCGAGTTCCTGCGGGATTATATGCGCGCCGTCTTTGACGAGAACGGCAATACCGACGTCTCATGGATCGTGATTGAGGGACACACCGACACCGACGGGTCCTATGACTACAACCTCGACCTGTCCGAAAACCGCGCCTACGCCGTCATGGAGTTCTGCATCGAGCAGTATCCGATGCTTGCCGACTACCTTGTCGCGGTGGGCTGCTCCTATGACGACCCCGTTTACCGCGAGGACGGGACCGTGGACATGGAAGCATCAAGACGGGTATGCTTCCTTGCCCGTTGATACGGGAGGGCACTCCGCGCGTGAAAGCGCAGGATAATACCCTCACCACATTCTAAAAACGGACGCACACGGACAAACGCAAAAAGGGCACCCCCTGAAGGGTGCCCTTGCTTTGGAGCGGATGATGGGAATCGAACCCACACGATCAGCTTGGAAGGCTGAAGTTCTACCACTAAACTACATCCGCGATTTCAACAGTTAAGATTATATCACTTACAATCGGTATTGTCAAGGAGTTTTTCTTGATTTTTCTCGTTCCCCGTGGTATAATGGTCAAAAGGGAATGATCGTCTCCCCCTCGGGCGCATGCCCAAAACCGCTTGGAACAGCCAAAAGCCGATGACATCTGCTTTGTCGCAGGGGTCATTGGCTTTTTTGTTTTCCTTGCCTTCCCTGTGCGGTCAGCTGTCCTGACGGCGGCTCCTGTGTCTGCGCACCGTGCCGCAGATCAGCGCGCCCGCGAACATCACCCCCACTGCCGACGAGGTGCAAAGCAACGCCGCCGGGACGGCTTTGTCATTCTCCTTCTCGCGCACCTCATGGACGACGCCGAGATCCTTGACCTCGGTCTCCCCCTCGGCTGCCGCGGAGAACGGCGCGATCCCGCACAGCAGCATACATACGCCTATTACCATCACCTTTCTCACCGGACCGCCCTCCGTGCGCATCCGGTGACCTTTCCTACGGAGCCTTGCCATGAAACCGAAAAACCTCCTCTCGCCTGTTCTTTCCTTACTCTTCCCGCCGCGCTGTCCGTTCTGCCGCAGGGTCCTCCCCGTCGGCGAGATGATCTGCGAGGCATGCAGCGAAAAGCTGCCGCAGGTCACCTATCGGAAGTATACCGTCGGCTATTATCCCTGCTGCGCGCCGCTTCCCTATCGGGACGCGTATGCGGCGGCGGTGAAGCGCTTCAAGTTCAGCAGGAAATGCACCTATGCCCAACCGCTGGGACTGCTGGTCATCGCCGCGGCGAAGCGCGCCTATCATGACCTGAGCCGCTTTGACTGCGTCACCTGCGTCCCCATGCACAAAACGACCATGCGGCGCAGACGGTTCAATCAAGCGGAGCTGCTGGCGCGTGAATGTGCCGCGCTGGCGGGGCTGCCCTACCGGGACACGCTCATCAAGCTCCGTCAGAACGTGCCCCAGCATACGCTCAAACGGGACCAACGCGCGGAAAACGTGCGCGGCGTGTTCGCCGTTTCGGATCCGTCCCTCGTTCGCGGCAAGCGCGTGCTGCTCATCGACGACATCATCACCACCGGCAATACCCTCGGGGAATGCGCGCATATGCTGCACGACAGCGGCTGCCGCGAAGTCTGCTGCGCGGTGGTCTGCGCAACGCGTTCTTGAACCATCATTCCGATAAATCGAATTGACAGACCGTGCCGTCGGCGATCACCGCGGCGCGGTCATCTGCTTTTTCGGAGAGGGCGTACAGCTTGCCGCAGTCAAGCAGCTCCAAATGCGACGCCCTGCCCTCCAGCAGCACGATATCCGCCCGCCTCAGCGCCTGCGGCAGCACCTCGGCTTCACCCTTCTCGGGGATCAGCAGCACCGTGTAACGCGGCGAGCGGATGTATTGATAGGAGAGCCCGCCGACACAGTACACCTCGACGCTCACCTCCCGGTTGAGCGCGACTGTCAGGCGCGTATTGTCACCATACGGCACCACCGCCGCCTGTGAAACGGTAAGCAGCGCCTCGGCTTTGTCGGATACGACGAACGTATCCACATCGGACTCCGCCATCACCGCATACAGCCGCGCGGTATTGCGCTTGTCCGTGCCGGTCAGGAGGATAGTGTCGACTTCATCCGCGCGCCGCAGCAGCTCGGTGATCTCGCTCTCCGCCTGCTGTGTGCCGCCGCAGCTCAAAAACGAGAGGTTTCTTCCCTTGCCGACAGCCGCCGTGTAGCCGCTGCCGCAGCGGATCACCGTCAGATATGCCCCGTCATCGGCGCACAGACAGCAGACCGAAGCGCCGACGGTCAGCACCAGCGCGGAAAAGAGGATGGCGGAAAACACATACCGCTGCCCCGCATGGGTCAGATATCCCGCCGCAACAAGGGCAGCCGTCAATACCAGCCAGATCAGATAAAAGCTCTCTTCCGCGGGAATGTCGGCAGCAGGCGATCGGGCAAACCACAGCACAACGCCGACCAGCGCGCGGGAGAGCAGATTCAACAGCATCGCCAAGCCTGCCGCGATCGGGGTGAGCCACAAGCCCTCGGCGATCACCAGCAACAAGCCGAGCAGCAGCACCGCACAGGTCAGCGGGTAGGCGACGATCGAGATGATGACCGCAAGCGGCGTGATCGTCCCGAAAAAGACCACAGTCAGCGGAATCACCCACAGCGTCGCCGCCAGCGAGGTGGAGAGAAAGGACAGCAGCAGGCGCGGCGCGCGGCGAAGCAGATTGCCGCACTTTGCCCGCCGTGTCTTTTCCTTCCGCTGGGGAAGGGACGGCATGATGTGAAACGCCCCCAGCAAAAAGATGCAGATCTTATCCGCCCAAAGCAGTATCCCGAAGGTCGCGGAAAAGGAGAGCAGCAGCCCGATATCGCCCACCGCATAGGGGTTGGGCACGGTCATGATCAGCGCCGTGATCCCCAGCGAATTGAAGCCGTCGTTATCGCGCAGCACGAGATTTGCCAGAAAAGAGATCATCAGCATAATACCTGCGCGCATGACAGAGGGTGAAAACCCTGTCAGCGCCGCAAACCTAAAGGTCAACAGAAACATGACCGGCAGCTGCAGAAAACAGGGGATCCCTTCCGACTTGCGGAACAGCCTGCGGAACAGCAGGGTGAATACCGCCAGATGCAAGCCCGACACCACGATCAAATAGGAGGTGCCCGTCTCGCTGAACGCCTTGCGGTACGCTTCGGGAAGCGCCTGCTTCTCGCCGAGCAGGACTGCACGCACGACGCCCGCTGCCTCGCGGTCGAGCGATTGCGAGAATATATGCCGCATGAACTGCCGAACAAAAACGGCGGCGCGATACAGTGTCGCATGCTTGCCGCCGGTCTTTTCCGCCGGATGGTCCCGATCCTCATAGGCATAGAGGAACACACGCCTGCTCATCGATTGGCTGTATTTCGAGCGCTGCGGCTTGACAGTCACCCGGATGTTGTCGAATGGTTCAAGATCATAACCGCTGAACGTCGTGAAGCTGATCGCAACATGCGCGTCTTCCCCATCGATCTTTTCCGTTTGGAGGATGAAGGTGGCGGATCGGTTCTTGAAGCGGACGCCGTCGTCGACATAGCCCTCGACCGTCAGCTCCCTGTCGGCATAGGCGTTGATCACAGGCGCGACAGCAAAATTCCGATAAAGAAATATAGCGAGTATGGACGCCAAAACCGTCAGAGAGACCGCGATCACCGTCCACTGAAAGCGCGTTCGGCGGACGATCCGCCACACGATCAGCGATATGACCGACGCCGCTGCCGCGCATACAGACAGGATCAGCACCAAAGCGAACGAGTAAAAATGGAAAACGACCGCAAGAGAGGTGAGGTAGGTCATCCCTATCACACCCAGCGGTCGTTTCATGCTGTTCACCCGATTTCAGCGCTGTCTTTGATACCAATATTTTATCATATTCCAGCAAAGCGGTCAAGTATCCGCACCCATTATTCGACACATTTTTCAGGGATACGCGTATTGCAATCTTATCCGTCTGTTGCTATAATAAATAGAAAAGGAGAAGCGAGGTGAGGAAATGAAGCTGACAAAGGGAAGGCTCGTGATCATGGCGGCGCTGCTGCTCATTTTGGCGACGATCACCGGACTGGTCGCCGTGACGCTGGTGCAAGCCGCCGATTTTCGGGAAGAAAACATCCAAAAGGTCTGGCTCAACGGCGTATATTCCGCCGACGGCTCGGATTGGCAGGAGACACTACCCGAAAAGATGACAAACGTCCGCTTTCACCGCGCGACGATCCGCGGCAGGCTGTCGCAGGAGATCGTGCCCGGTCAAAAGCTGGTGGTCGTCTCCAACAACGTCTGGTACGAGCTGTACGCGGAAGCCTACGGCGGCACCAACAGGCGCGCCGACGACGTCTCGCGGCTCAAGGACACCCCCGGCAGCGCGGTTCGATTTTTCGAGTCGGATGATCTCAACGGCGAGATCACGCTGGAGCTTTCTTATCCCTACACGCCTTTTTCCAACCGCGACCTGTCCGACCTGCTCAACCTGTATGTCTCCGATGACAACGGGATGTTTTCCCTCATCATCCGTCACAAGCTGCTGCTGTTGACAATCGCCGTCACCATCGGCTTCTTCGGCTTGCTCGCATTCCCCATCGCGGGCGTCGTGCTCGGCGGCATCAATATCCGTTACCTCGCGTTCTCACTGCTCAGCGTTGTCACCGGCGTCCATCTGGTTTTCAAGATCCTCTACCCCTATCTGCCGCTGTGGATCGATGATCCCGTGCTGTGCATGTCGCTGGGAGAGGCGACCGTGCACATCTTCTGCATCAGCGTGCTGGTGTTCCTCAAGGTGTCCTTCCGCGACCCGATCCACAACCGCATCGGAAATGTCGTGCTGGCGGGATACAGCGCCGTGGTCATCATGATCTTTCTGTTCAGCCTGACCGGCTTCCGCGATCTTTACGCCTGCAAGCCGATCTCGCATCTCACCTTTACCGTAGGCGCCGTCGCGCTCGGGATCTGCATGTTCCGCGAGATCAAAACAAACCGCGACGCCGTCCACACGCTCTGTACACTGGTGCCGATCACGGCGGCGATGGTGTTCGATGCGCTGAACGCCTATCTGGGCTTTGTCAACCTCTCCCTGCTGGAATGGGGCACGGCGCTCGCGCTGCTCTATCAGATCGTCACCCTCGTCATCGACCTTAGGAAGCAGTACAAGGAGACCCTGCGCTATCAGGAAATGCAGCGCGAGCTGTATGAGTCGCGCGTGGCAATCATGGTCAGCCAGATCCAGCCGCATTTTCTGTACAATTCCCTGACCTCTATCGCGATGATGTGTTCCATCGACCCCGAGACCGCGCAGGAGGCGACGATCACCTTTGCCGATTACCTGCGCGGCAACATGGACTCCCTCAAACAAAAAACACCCGTCCCCTTCGAGCGGGAGCTGGAGCACCTGAAAAAGTACTTATATATTGAAAAGCTGCGCTTCGGCGACGATCTGAATATCGCCTACGATATCCAAGCCACCGATTTCGTCCTGCCGCAGCTCTCCATCCAGCCGTTGGTCGAGAACGCCGTCAAGCACGGCGTGGGCATGAAGCGCGAGGGCGGCACCGTGACCATCGCGACGCGCGAGACGGCGGACGCTTTTGAAATCATCATCTCGGACGACGGCGTCGGCTTCGACGCCGAAGCGGTCAAAGACGACGGGCGCTCGCACATCGGCATGGACAACGTGCGCCGCAGGCTCAGGGAAATGTGCGGCGGCGAGGTCGTCATCACAAGCACCGTCGGAAAGGGGACCACGGCAACGGTCATCCTGCCGAAGGAACACAACCGGACATCCGCACAAACAGACTCACAGATCACGGAGGTTAACCATGCGCATACTCTGCGTTGACGACGAACGGCTTGCCCTGCAAATGCTGGAGCAGGCGGTCAAAAAAGCAAAGCCCGAGGCTCAGGTGCTCGCCTTTAAATTTCAGGACGAGCTGATCGACGAGGCGGCAAAGAACGGCTGCGACGTCGCCTTTCTGGACATCCACATGCGCGGGATGAACGGGGTCGAGGTGGCGAAGGAGCTGAAAAAGATCAACCCCAAAATGAACATCATCTTCGTCACGGGGTTCAGCGAATACACGGGCGACGCCATGCGCCTGCACGCCAGCGGCTATATCATGAAGCCCGTCACCAAGGAAAAGGTCGAAGCCGAGCTGAGCGACCTGCGGTTCCCGATCGTCCCCAAGAGCGACGCGCTGCTGCGCGTGCAGTGCTTCGGCAACTTCGACGTGTTCACGCCCGACGGCAAGCCGCTGCACTTTGAACGCAGCAAGGCAAAGGAGGTCTTTGCCTATCTGGTGCACCGCCACGGCAGCTCCTGCACCAAGAAGGAGATCGCCGCCATCCTCTTTGAGGACATGCCCTATGACAGCAAGCAGCAGATCTATGTGCAGAAGATCATGTCGGCGCTGATGAAAAGCCTGCGCGAGGCGGGCGCCGAGAAGATCATCGAAAAATCCTACAACAATATCGCGGTCAACGTCAAGCTGATCGACTGCGATTACTACCGCTTTGAGGAGCTGGACGCCGGCGCGGTCAACGCCTATCAGAACGAGTACATGAGCCAGTATTACTGGGCGGAATTTTATTGAGCAAAGCAGCCTCCTTTTGCAGCATATTCCATGATTTTTATTGACATTTTGTGATAATTATGATACGATTGTGATAGTATGGTATTGCTGTACAAATGCGCCGGTGGGACAAGCGTTTTCCCATTCGGCAAAATAGTTTATACCCAAAGGAGGATTATCAATGGGCAAATTCGTAATGAAATCAACGGCAAACGGCGGATTCAAGTTTGATCTCAAGGCGGGCAACGGCGAGGTCATCGCGTCCTCGCAGATCTACAAATCCGAGGCTTCCTGCAAGGCGGGCATCGAGAGCGTCAGAAACAACTGCGCCGCGGTGGTAGAGGATCAGACCGTAGAGAACTTTGAGGTGAAGAAGCACCCCAAATACGAGGTATACACCGACAAAGCGGGCGAGTTCCGTTTCCGTCTCAAGGCGAAAAACGGCGAGATCATCGCCACCTCCGAGGGCTACAAGGCTAAGGCGAGCGCGATGAACGGCATCGCCAGCATCGGTAAAAACGCGCCCGACGCTAAGGTGGAGGTCATAGAAAACACCTGATCGCCTTGCGCTGTAACAGATCGTGATAGGAAAACAAAAATGGGGGCTGCCGTACGGCAGCCCCTTTTGAGCGTTTGTTATCAGATGATTTTGAGAGCCTGCAGTCCGGTGATGACGAACATCAGGATGAACAGACCGGAGATCAAATACATCAGCGGATGTACTTCCTTGAACTTCGCTCTTGCCACCTTCACGATGACATAGGAGATGAAGCCAAAGGCGAGACCGTCCGTGATGGAGTAGAAGAACGGCATGCCGACAACGGTGAAGAAGCAGGGGAATGCCACTTCCAGGTCGTGCCAGTCGATGTCCTTCAGCGAGGAGCACATCATGATGCCGACGATGATCAACACAGGAGCCGTCGCCGCCGTGGGCACGAAGCCGAGCAGCGGAGAAAGAACCAGCGCGAACGCGAAGCAAAGTCCGGTCACCGTGGAGGTCAGACCGGTTCTGCCGCCTGCCGCGATGCCGGCGGTGGACTCGACATAGGTGGTAACGGTAGAGGTGCCGAACACGGCGCCCGCAGTAGTTGCAAGGGCGTCGGCGAGCATCGCGCGCTCGATCTTGGGCAGGTTGCCGTTTTCGTCAAGATAGCCCGCCTTGTCCGCAGCGCCGATGAGGGTGCCGATGGTATCGAACATATCGACCATCAAAAGGGTGATCAGCACGGCGATAATGGACGCGATCGGCGCGGAAAACAGCTCCTGAAAACCGAAGAAGCACTTTCCGAACATCGAGAAATCAACATGGGGGATCCACGATGTGGGCGCGACAACACCCATCTCAATACCGAAAACGAACTGACACACGTTCGCGATGACGGCCGTAATGACCATGCCGATGAAAATCGCACCGGGGACCTTCCGGATGACGAGGATGGTAATGAAAATCAGTCCCACAAGAGCAAGGATGACCGAGGGCTTGGTAAAGCTCGCAAGGTCAACCGCCGTGGCGGCGCCGTCGTTTTGTCCGATCACGATGCCGGCGTTGGCGAAGCCGATCAGGGCGATGAACAGACCGATACCGGCTGAGATCGCTTTTTTCAGGCTGATGGGGATCGCTTCCACGATCGCTCTTCTTGCGCCTGTCACAGTCAGCAGAATGAAGAACACACCGCCGATAAAGACAGCGGCAAGAGCTGCGCTGGGCGAAAGTCCGAAGCCGAGGCAGAGCGTATACGCGAATACCGCGTTCAAGCCCAAGCCGGGCGCCTGCGCCATCGGGTAGTTAGACAGCCAGCCGATCAGCCAGGTGCCGAGCGCCGCGCCGATGCAGGTCGCCGTAAAGACAGCGCTGTCTGCCATGGCGCCCTCATAGCCTGCCGCCGCAAAGACAGGGTTGCTCTGACCGATAACGGTGGGGTTCAGAAAGATGATGTACGCCATGGTCAAGAATGTCGTCAGACCGGCGATGATCTCTGTTCTGATGTTGGTTCCATGCTCTTTGAGATGAAATAGTTTTTCCAAAGCTTTTCCCTCCTGAGAAATTTTTGCAGAAAAAACGATTTTTTCCACTCATACATTATATACAAAAAAAATCTGTTTTTCAATAACATATTAGAATTAAAAACAAAACGCAAGTTACAACTTTGTAAACCGGAACGTGACGTTCCATCCAATCCGCGCCCGCGTGTCGCGGGACCCAATCCACGAGTGAAGCGTTCGCATGGACGGTGACCGTCAAGTCTCGCGTTATAGCGCGGGCTTGAATTTTGCCGTCCATACCAACCTCTCACGCGCGGAAAAAGCGCCCACGGCGCCGCGGGAACGTGACGTTCCATCCAGTCCGCGGGAACGTGACGTTCCATCCAGTCCGCGAAACCATCGTTTGTTTGGACGGTCACCATTAATGCCCGCGTTATAACGCGGGCTATAAACTTTACCATACTAACAAACGTTTTGGAGCGCGGAAAAAGCGCCCTTGGGCGCCGCCGTAGAGTTTGCAATTGAGAGTGGATATGTTATAATGAAAGAAAGAGGTGATCGTATATGAAATGTTTATTTGCCTCGGACAGCTTCAAGGGAAGCCTGACGAGTGAACAGACGGCAAAGCTGCTCACGCTTGCCGCCAAAGAGGTTTTCGGCGCGGACTGCGTCTGCGACAGCGTGCCCGTCGCGGACGGCGGCGAAGGCACGGTCGACGCGGTGATCGCCGCCGAGCACGGCGAAAAGATTTATGCAGACGTTCACGACCCGCTGATGCGCAACATCACCGCGCAGTACGGCATCTGCGGCAGCCGCGCGATCATCGAAATGGCGGCAGCCTCGGGCTTGACCCTGCTTTCTCCCGAGCTGCGCGACCCGCGTCTCACCACGACCTACGGCACGGGCGAGCTGATTCTCGACGCGCTCAACCGCGGCTGCCGTGAGATCGCCGTCGCCATCGGCGGCTCCGCGACAAACGACGGCGGCATGGGCTGCGCCAAAGCCTTGGGCGCGCGGTTCCTCGACGAGCGCGGCAACGAGCTGGACGGCTGCGGAAAAGACCTGTCCGCCGTCGCTTCGATCGATCTCAGCCGTCTGGACAGCCGTCTCGGCGACACGGCCGTCACGGTCCTTTGCGACGTCAAGAACCCGCTCTGCGGCAAGATGGGCGCGTCCGAGATGTTCGCCGCGCAGAAGGGCGCGACGCCTGAAATGATCGCGGAGCTGGAGCGCGGCATGTGCCGCTACCGCGACCTTATCCTGAGGCAATTCGGCGTCGACTGCGACAAGCTCGAAGGAGCGGGCGCTGCCGGCGGGCTGGGCGCGGGACTTTCCGTCTTTCTCGGAGGCAGGATGCAGCCGGGCATCGAGACCGTGCTGCGGCTGATCCGTTTTGACGAACGGCTGGACGGCGTGGACTTGGTCGTGACGGGCGAAGGCAGGACAGACGCGCAGAGCCGCTGCGGCAAGGTGATGATGGGTGTCGGCATGCACGCCAAGGCAAAGGGGATCCCCGCCGTGGGACTCTCCGGCTCTCTCGGCGACGGCGCCGAAACGATCCTCGACTGCGGCATCACGGCGCTGATGGCGACAGTCAACCGCCCGATGACCTTGGAAGAAGCCATCCACGACGCGCCGAGGCTGTATCTCGACGCAGCCCGCAATCTGTTCCGTTTGATAAAAACTAAAGTATAATCCGCGTGCGCCGTGGGCGCTTTCTCCGCGGCGCCGTGGGCGCTTTCTCCGCGGCGCCATGGGCGCTTTCTCCGCGGCGCCATGGGCGCTTTCTCCGCGCAATAAAAGTTTGTAAATATGGTTAGGTTTATTCCCGCGTTATAGGGCGGCATTATTGGTGACCGTCCAAACAAACGTTGGTTGCGCGGACTGACCCCCGCGGCACGCGGGTTGGGCAAAATGGAGGGTGTGTCTGAAAAATCGGCACACCCTCCTTTTTGTCTGTTTCAATTTTCCCGCGAATGAATACAATTAATATGGACAACAAAAAAAGGAGTTGTATGGACTATGAAATTCGGAAAAGCGGTCGTCAAGTGCCGCGTCGTGATTCTGATCGTCACGCTGGCGCTGCTGATTCCCGCAGTGCTCGGCATGATCTTCACGCGCGTCAACTACGACATGCTCAACTACCTGCCCGGCGACCTCGACACGGTCAAGGGACAGCAGTACATGCTCGAGGACTTCAACAAGGGCGCGTTCTCCTTTCTGATTTTCGAGAACGCCGACGACAAAACCATGAAGGAAGCCTCCGAAAAGATCAAGCAGGTCGATCACGTCGCCACGGTGCTCAATTTCAGCGACATCGCCGACGGCGCCATCCCCAAGGAAATGCTTCCCGACAAGATCTACAACGCGTTCAACGCGGGCGACGATTCACTGATGGCGGTGTTCTTCGACACCTCCAGCTCGTCTGACGAGACGATGAACGCGATCACCGAGATCCGCCGCATCTGCGACGGCGAGTGTCTGGTTTCCGGCATTTCCGCGATGGTCACCGACCTGCGCGACCTCTGCGAACGCGAGGAAGCGATCTATGTCGCGATCGCCGTTGTGCTGGCGGTCGCCGCCATGATGCTCTTTATGGACAACTGGATGATCCCCTTCGTCTTTCTGGCGAGCATCGGCGTGGCGATTTTGATGAATCTCGGCTCCAATTTCTTCCTCGGCGAGATATCCTACATCACCAAGGCGCTCTCCGCGGTGCTGCAGCTCGCCGTCACGATGGACTACTCGATCTTCCTGTGGAGCAGCTACAACGAGCAGAAGCACCACTGTGACGACAACAAAGAAGCGATGGCAAAGGCGATTCAGGAGACCGTCACCTCGGTGCTCGGCAGCTCCATCACCACCGTCGCGGGCTTTATTGCCCTGTGCTTCATGACCTTCACGCTCGGCAGAGATCTGGGCATCGTCATGGCGAAGGGCGTGCTGCTGGGCGTACTCGGCTGCGTCACCGTCCTGCCCGCCATGATCTTGGTGCTCGACAAGCCGCTGTGCAAGACCATGCACCGGTCGCTCATCCCCAAAACCAAGAAGCTCGCCGCGGGACTGGTCAAGATCTTCCCCGTATTTCTCATCCTCTTCGGCGCGCTGGCAGTCCCCGCCTACTACGGCTATCAGCAGACGAACGGCGAGGTGTACTACGATATTTCCAGAAGCCTGCCCAAGGACATGGCGAACGTGATCGCCAACACCAAGCTCAAAGAGGAATTCGGCATGAGCAACACCCATATGGTGCTCGTTGACGCCGACCTCAGCGACAAAGAGGTGCGCGAGATGACCGAGGAAATGGAAAAAGTCGACGGCATCAAATTCGCGCTCGGGCTGGACAGCATCGTCGGCAGCATGGTGCCCGAGGAAATGCTGCCCGAATCCATCGAATCCGTCTTTCGCAGCGAGAACCGGGAAATGCTGCTGCTCAGCTCGGAATATTCCACCGCCTCCGAGGAGATGAAGCAGCAGATCACCTCGCTGAATAAAATCATCAAGCGCTATGACAAAAACGGTCTGCTGGTGGGTGAAGCCGCCTGCACCAACGACCTGATCGATATCACCTCGGTGGACTTCGCCACGGTCAACACGATCTCCATCGCCGCCATCTTCCTCATCATCATGGTCGTGGAAAAGAGCATTTCCCTGCCCGTGATCCTGGTGGCGGTCATCGAGCTGGCGATCTTCATCAACCTCGGCCTGCCGCACTATATGGGAGAATCGCTCCCGTTCATCGCGCCCATCTGCATCAGCACCATCCAGCTCGGCGCGACCGTCGACTACGCGATTCTGATGACCACCCGCTACAAGCGCGAGCGTCACCTCGGCAACGACAAGAAAACGGCTGTCGCCACCGCGCTCGAAACCTCCATCCCCTCGATCGTGGTTTCGGCGATGGGACTGTTCGCGGCGACCGTCGGCGTGGCGATCTACTCCGACGTCGACATGATCGGCTCCCTGTGCGCGCTGATGGCGCGCGGCGCGATCATCAGCATGTTCTGCGTCATCCTGATCCTGCCCGCGATGTTCATGCTCTGCGACAGGGTCATCGGCGCGACGACCCTCGGCTTCAAGCCGGAGGGCGCGTCCTCACGCCGCCATCAGCAACAAAAGCAAGCGGTTTCCGCTAACTGAAATACGGAGGTAGTTTTATGAATATCAAGAAAAACCTGCCGAAGCTCCTTTCGGCGACCATGAGTCTGATGATCCTCTGCGGCGGCGTCGGCACCGCGGCATTCACGGCAGGCGCCGAGAGCGCCGAGAGCGCGTCAACCGCCGCGCAGGAGGAGACGACTGCTCCCGCCGAACAGGGCGATGCAAAAGAAAATGCTTCCGGCGGCGAAACGAGCAGCCAATACAACAAAAAAGAGACCGTCTATGTCATCTCCGACGCCGAGGGCAACCCCGACAAGGTCATCGTCAGCGACTGGATCCAAAACACCGAGAAGGCGGAAAAGCTCGAGGATAAGACCGACCTCAAGGACGTCGAGGTGCTCAAGGGCGACAACAGCTTCACCATCGACGAAAGCAACGGCTGCGAATGGGACGCCGAGGGCGGCGACATCTACTACCGGGGCACCGGTTCCGCAGAGCTGCCCGTGGGTGTGAACATCGTCTACGAGCTGAACGGTAAGGCGGTCAGCCCCGACAGCCTCGCGGGCAAGAGCGGTAAGCTCAAAATCAAGATCACCTACGAGAACCGCCAATACAGCACACAGAAAATCAACGGCAAGGAAGAAAAGATCTACGTTCCCTTCGTGATGATGACGGGCATGATGCTCGACAACGAGAAGGCGGAAAACATCACCGTCAGCAACGGCAAGGTCATCAACGACGGCACCCACACCTTCGTGGTGGGCTTCGCGCTCCCGGGTATGCAGGAGACCCTGCAGCTCAAAAGCGACGAGCTGGAGCTGCCCTCCACGGTAGAGATCACCGCCGACATCAAGGACTTTGAGCTTGCCACCACCCTGACTGTCGCCACGAACGACATGTTCAGCAACATCGACGTCAGCAAGCTGGACAGCAAGTCCAAGGAGCTGACGGGCAAGCTCAATGAGCTGGTATCCGCGAGCAACAAGCTGCTCGACGGCTCCTCCAAGCTCTACGACGGTCTGAACACCCTGCTCGACAAGTCGGGAGAGCTGATTGACGGCGTTAACAAGCTCTATGACGGCGCGGCACAGATCAAGAGCGGCACCCGGACGCTCAAAGGCGGCGCCGAGAAGCTCAGCGACGGCGCACAGCAGCTCGACAGCGGCGTCGGCGCCCTGAACAGCGGCGCACAGCAGCTCAACAGCGGCGCGGCTGCATTGGCAGGCGGCGCGGCGGAGGTTGACAGCGGCGCGGGCACGCTCTCGGCAGGCAGCTCTCAGCTCGACAGCGGCGTCACTCAGCTGCAAGGCTACCTGTCTCAGCTCTCGGGCGGACTTGATCAGATCTCGTCCAACAGCGCGCAGCTCGTCGGCGGCGCGACAAAGGTATTCAACACCTTCCTCTCCACTGCCGACACCCAGATCGCGGCGGCGGGTCTCAGCGCCCCCGAGCTGACCATTGACAACTACAGCGCGGTGCTCTCCAAGCTGATCGCTTCCCTGAGCGACGAAAACGCGGCGGCATTTGCCGAACAGACCGCCCGCAGCACCGTCACCGCGACGGTGGAAAGCCAGCGCGGTCTCATCCGTCAGGGCGTGGAGAACGCGGTAAGAAAGCAGGTCACCGAAGCGGTCCTGAACGCAGCGGGCTATGCGATGTCGGCGGAAGCCTATGAAGCGGCGGTCGCAGCAGGTCAGATCCCCGAGGAGGTACAGGTACAGGTCGGCACAGCGGTCGGCGCGCAGATGTCTTCGATGCAGGACACCATCGACGCCAACACCGACGCGCAGGTGCAGGCGATCATCGAACAGAACATGAACGCCGAGCAGGTACAGGCGCAGATCGCCGCGGGCATCGAAAAGGCAAAGGGCGGCAGAAAATCACTGGAGGCGCTCAAGCAGCAGCTCGACAGCTACAACACCTTCTACTGCGGCATCATCAGCTACACCACCGGCGTCGATCAGGCGAACAGCGGCGCCAAGGATATCCTCACCGGCACCGGCACGCTGAAAAGCGGCTCGGGCGAGCTGAAAAACGGCGCGGCACAGCTCAAGGGCGGCACCAAGCAGCTCAAAGACGGCGCCGATCAGCTTGCCGCCGGCACCAAGGATCTGTCAGACGGCACCGCACAGCTCAAGGGCGGCTCCGCCGCACTGGCTAAGGGCGCCAAGGAGCTGTCGGACGGCACCGTCACGCTCGACAACGGCATGACGAACCTCTACCTCGGCATCGGCACCCTGAAGGAAGGCACCTCTCCCCTGCTCAGCGGTATCACCCAACTGCGCGACGGCTCCATGCAGCTCAACGACGGCATGAAGAAGTTCAAGACAGAGGGTGCCGACAAGCTGAAAAAAGCGGCGGACGGCGATATCGAATCCCTCGTCGAGCGCATCAAGGCGATCTCTAAGGTCTCGAAGAGCTATCAGTCCTACAGCGGCATCTCTTCCGACGCCAACGGCAAGGTCGATTTCATTTTCAAAACAGCGGGCATTGAATCCAAATAATCGAAAGCGGCTGTCGCTTTGTGACAAGACCCCCGAAGCTCAGATTTTCGTTCTGAGCTTCGGGGGTCCGATTATTTTGTATGTGTCAAGGGTCTCGGGATCATTCTTCCGAATAATCCGACCAGCTTCCCGCCGAATACCGGCGTTTGGTTTTCATCATGCCGGGATCGGCTTTGGGTTCTGTCGACGTGTCGATTTTATACACTTTGCCGATCATGGCGTTGCTGTACGGGAGATCGGTGGTCTGGTATGCGTCCTTTCCCTCGGCGACCTCCTTATCGGTCACGCCGGAATCAAAAATGATGCCTGTCACGCCCAAGGGCGCCGTGATCCGGTAAATATCGGTATCCCCGATCCGTTCCATCTCAAATCCCGGCCAATCGGCATAATAATAGGGTTCCTTCGTTATGCTGTTGATGGACATACCGCCCCACCAATATGTATAGACCTTGTCCCACTTCGTTGCGCTGTTGTCATAATAAATATATCCCGGCTTGTCGTTCTCCTTGTCAAGCTCCATTTCCTCGAGATACGCTTCATAAGGGTCGGTCCTGTCCTCGTATTGAACGGGAACGCCGAATTCAAGAGCGGTAACATTCTGTGTGAATGCCGCCTCCAAAAACTCGGGATAGATATTTCTCCAATACTGGATAAAGTGCTCGCCCTTTTCGTACTTGTTGAAAATCAGCTTATCCTTCGGGTAGCCGCTTTCGATCAAATCGTTGTACATGCTTTCCATCGCGTCGCCGTTATCCGTCGCAAAGCCGCCGGCATAAAAATACAGGAACGGCGCATTCTCCATTTTGAGCTTATCGCTGAGGAAGTTTTTCCATTCTTTCTCGGCGTACATGCCGAAGGTCGCCGACAAGGCGCCTCCTGCGCTGAATTTATCGGGATGCGCCAGCACCGCATAGAAGGTTTCCAGCCCGCCCAGCGAGCTGCCCGCAAGAGAGGTATGCCGCGCGTCGGTGTAAACATTGTAGGTTTCGTTGATATACGGCATAATGGTATCGCAGATGAAATCCGCGAATGCGTTACCGCGTTTTTTGGTGAAGTCCTCCTCCTTGAGGTTCGCTCCCTCGCCCTCCGTATTGAGGCTGCCCAAATCGGGGATCAGCTCGTCGTCTCTGTACGGGCTTCCGTTATCGATCGCGACGATGATCGCTTTGTTGCCGGTGGACGCCGTCATGCTCATCACGCTTTCGCTGACATTCCAGCACATCACGTCGTTGTCCATTCCTCTTTCCGTGCCTGTCGCAAGGACGCTCTGACCGTCAAACATATAGATAACGGAATACTTTTCCGCCGCTTTTTCATCATAATCCGCAGGCTTCCAGATATACACATTTTTATCTCTTCCGTCAAACTGAAAGACCTTTGTATCAAACTGCGGGTCATAAACAGGCTCGGTACCGACAACATACGGCAAAAGCTCGTCGTTTTTCAGGTTCCATCCGCTGATAAAGCTGTTGAACGCGATATCCATGCCGGTGGTATTTCCGTAGGTCAGATGTACCATATTGTATTGATTGACATCCGCCTCACAGCGGTAAAGGATGCTTCTTTCATCCTCACTGCTTTTTTCCATTTTGATATCCTCTGTTTTGCCGTTAGCGGTATTCAGAAAGGTCGCCGTCATGGCGTCGATCTCTTTGGGCGCCCTGATCTGCAGCGGATGCATTTTTTCAACCGCCGCTTTCACGGGTTCGGTTTCGCTTGCCGCAGAATCCGAGGTCGCCTTTGCTCCTTCCTTGCTGCCCGAGCAGCCTGTCAGCGCCGCAGCGCAAACGGCGCCGCATAAAAATAATGCCGTGATTTTTTTCATTTTTATCCTACGTTCTCCTTTTGTAAAAGCTTTCCCTTATTCATATTCAAACAGGATCGCCAGCAGCGTTTGCGGGATCTCCTCCGCAAACGACAATCCGCTCATGGTGTTTGCGGCGCCAAACAGGTATACCTCACGATCGGTATTGATATAATCCACCGCGCCGAAATGCGGCTCTATTTGTCCGACATGACCCATGCCGTCAAACGACATCTGCCAGAGACCGTAGCTGTAGCCGTTGGAGCTGTTCGGATTCGGGTTTCCCGTCATCTCTTTCCATGCGTCGGATGAAATGATCTTTCCGCCGCTGAGTCCGCGCATCCACTTGTCCATATCCGCAGCGTTGGAAACGATATCGCCTGCGCCGTTCGCCACGCCGGGATTCGTTGTTTCAAGCATCAGCTCTGTTTTCGAAAGCGCGGAAGCCCAGTCCTGATCCTCCAGAATATCCTGAACAAATCCGGTATGGGTCATCTCCAAAGGCTCAAAAAAGTTTTTCCTGAGAAAATCGTGATACGCTACACCGCTCACCTGACTGACGATATCCGCAAGCAGGAAGTAGTTGGAGTTGGAATACTCATAGTCATCCCCCGGCTCAAAATCCAATTCCTCGGCGAACATCGCTTCCTTGATGGTTTTGATATTCTCCTCTTCGTTCCCGCCCAGCATGGACGGCTCGAGAAAAACATTGTAATTCGGGATACCCGAGCCCATAGTGAGAAGATGCTTAATCGTCAGCGTTTTGCCGTATTCGTAATCGGGATAAAATTTATCCAGCGTATCGTCCACACTAAGCTTCTTCTCGTCGCAAAGCTTCATCACGGCGGCGGCGCAGAATTGCTTCGACACCGAAGCGAGCGGCAGAGAAGAATCCGCCGTCAGCGGCTTGCCGTTATCGTCGTCGCCGTTGACATACTGATAGATCACGGTATCGCCCTTCGTGATCTGCGCTACGCCCTTGAATTTCTCCTTCTCCAAGGCTTGGTCAAGCTTTGCTTTGACATCAGCGGCAAGCGTCTCCTGTGTCGCCGGTGCTTCCGTTGCCGCAGCCTCGGTGAGTGCCGCGGTTTCGGCGGTCGATGTATTTTCCGCGTTCGACGCGGGCTTTGAACCGCAGCCTGCTAACGCGGTGATCATCACAGCGCTCAACAAAAATGCTAAAATCTTTTTCATGATCATTCTCCCTTTCGTTTTATACTAATATCATAAAACAGCTGCCCGACAAATATCAAGCAACTGTTTATGAAAAAAATCAAATATGAAGCGTACAACTAAACGACCGGTTTATAACAGCGATCTTTTTCTATCCAGGATACTGAAAATCGGGAAGGGGTTCCGCTTTGCGATCTCATCCGCGAAGCAGAGCAAGGGAATCGCACAGCCCTCGCGGCAGATTTCGTAGGACTCGATCTCACCGTCAACGCTCGCGATCGTCATATGACGAGCCAGCCTGTTTTCGCAGATCATCCGCATGCACCGCTCCGTCTCGCGCGGTTCCAGTCCCGTTCCCTGGCTGATCAGCGAAAGCGTCAGCGGCATGATCGGCTTGGCGTACAGATAGCAGATGGTTTTCAATATGTTTTTGTCGGCAAAAAGCGCGAATACCTTGCGGATCGATTCCATATCCTCCAGATGATCCGTCACACTGCCCTCCTTCGGCTCGGCGAGCAGATAAAACTGATTGAAATCACTGGACAGGCGCGCCGACACGATACCTTCGTCACGAATCAGCTTGGAAAAATAATCGGGCGATTTGTCCCTGTTGGTGTAGGAATGGCCCATAAAGGTATCCATGAAATCTTCCGTGAAATTATCATCGCCGACAAGCCCTAAGATCATCGACCAACAGATATTAAAAGCGCTGTGATACGCTTCGTCCGCCGGCAGCTTGCTCAGCTTTTTGGTGAGCATCAGCTGGATATCCTGCTCCTCTCTGCCGAAAAGCGCGTCAATGCTCACACCCAGCGCGTCGGCAAGCTGCGGCAAAACCTCCGCATCGGGCGTGCCGCCGCGCTCCCATTTGGAAACCGCCTGCGTCGTGACGCCGATCAGGCTGCCGAGCTTCTCCTGCGTATATTTCTTCTGCACACGGAACTTTTTGATTTGTTCTCCGATCACGCTCATCTTAACCCTCCGTTGATTTTCTGTTATTATTGTAGCAGAATCATGTCGGTTTGTCCATAGGCAAAGCCCGATAATCGGCGACATGGCAGCGTGGCAGCGTGTCGCTGCACCCGATCACGCCTTTTTCGGCGTTTGCTTTTCCATAGGAGCCATCAAAGCGTGGTCTGACAAGAATCTTCCGGCAACATACACGGAAGTCTTGTAATCATGCTTCGGTTGTGATATAATGATTCACAACGTAATCCGTCTATCAATTAACATAAATCACATAGGGGGACAAAAATGGGATTTTTTGACAATTTTATCAACAGCGTTGCGAAAGCAGCCGAGCAAGCGACAGAAAAAGCAATGCAACAGGAAGCACCCGCAATACCCGCTGAGCCGCAGGAAATGAAGCTGAAATTCGGCACGCCTGAGCCTGTTCCGTATGATACGGAAATGAACGGAACAATGCTTACGGTTTTCTTCAACGTTTACGGAAACGCGACAGTTTCTTCCGATGACGCGGAAAAAGTCAGAAGCAACGGCGGCTTGGAAGCCCTCAGGAACATCTTGACTGCGGATATCGTGACGATGATAAAGGAAGCGGTGTCGAATTGCAGCAAAATGAATATCCGCTACAACCTGCTGCCCACACAGACCAAGAATATATCCGGGGCCATCAAAAGCAAGCTCGATCCCGAATGGAAAGAAAAATACGGCATTTCGATCGATGCATTGGTATTGATGATGCCTACGATAACCCAAGAAAGCTCGGAAGCCCTCAAAAAGCTCAGAAATAGCTGACTGTCTGCAAAGGGCGAGTGCCCGAAACCGGAGGAAACATCATCATGAAAATGAAAAGACCCATCGGCATCGTTTTGGCGATCCTGCTCGTCCTTTTCTCATTGACGGCATGTCAGTCGGAAAGCACAGTGCCAACGGACAATACCGGCACGACCACAGCCGAGAAAAGCGATATCTACCGTTTTGAGGACTACGCAAGCAACGAGGTTTTCGACATCGTCAAGGTCAATTTGAGTGAAGAGCTCGCGTCAAAGTGCACGTCCTACCGATTCACCTACCTCTCGGACGGCTTGAAGATCAACGCATACATCTCCATTCCCAACGCGATGGCGCAGACGCAGCGCCCCGGTAAATGCCTGATGTACAATCACGGCGGCAACCGCGATTACGGAAAATTGGAAACAGAAACCACCGCGCATGCCTGCACCCTCTGCGACCGTATCGTGATCGCGTCTCAGTACAGGGGCTGCGGCGGCTCGGAGGGGATCGATCAATTCGGCGGCGACGATCTGCATGACGTCATCAAGCTGATCGACCTGTGTGAAAACCGGTTTTCGTTTATCGACATGGATGATTTTTGCGTTTTGGGCGCTTCACGCGGCGGTGTGATGACATTTCCGGCGGCGCGGCAGGACAGCAGGATCAAGCGGATCATCGCCTTGAGCGCCGTGACCGATCTGGTCGATTGCTACGAAAGCCGCGACGAATACATGAGGAATGTTTTGCTCGAAACGATCGGCAGCACCCCGCAGGAGAATCCCGAAGAATACCAAAAGCGCTCGGCCGTGTATTGGGCGGATGAGATCAAGGTGCCTGTGCTGTTCATCCACAGCAGGGAGGATCAGCGGGTCTCCTATCGACAGGCGGAGGAGCTGTACAACAAGCTCAAAGACCATACCGACTGTCGATTCATCTCGCATGACGACGACTACCACGCCGTCCCGCAGCAGGACGATATCGCCGCGATCAGAGAATGGCTGAACGATCCGGCATAGTGCGACACCGCAGCGCGCGAAAAACCGGCAACGTTTCATCGTTCAGACAAGAACAGCGACTGAAAACGATAGGCGGTAATGCAGCCTTTCTTCTCGATTTCGGTTGAGATTTGCATGTCGATATGATATAATAGCGGGAGTATCGGACGCTTCTCCGACAACGCGATTGGCGCCCCATAATCCGCACCCATAAAGGAGATTTGAAAAAATGAAATTAGGAATCGTCGGTCTGCCCAATGTGGGAAAGAGCACCCTGTTCAACGCGATCACCAATGCCGGCGCACAGAGCGCCAACTATCCGTTCTGCACCATCGAGCCGAATGTCGGCGTGGTGGCAGTTCCCGATAAACGCCTTGACGTGCTCGCCGAGATGTATGACCCCGACAAGTATACCCCCGCGACGATCGAATTCGTCGACATCGCCGGTCTGGTGAAGGGCGCCTCCAAGGGCGAGGGCTTGGGCAACAAGTTCCTCTCCAATATCCGCGAGTGCGACGCGATCGTGCATGTGGTGCGCTGCTTTGAGAACGACGACATCATCCATGTCGAGGGCAGCATCGACCCCGCGCGCGATATCGAAACGATCAATCTGGAGCTGATCCTCTCCGATGTGGAGATGATGGAGAGGCGCATCGACAAAACCAAGAAAATGGTCAAGGGCGACAAGAAATACCAGCGCGCCGTTGACTTCTATACAAGGGTGCTGAATACACTCGAGGAAGGCAAGCCCGCGCGCAGCGTCGAATGCGACGAAGAAGAGCAGGCGCTGCTCAATGAGGTCGCGCTGCTGACGGGCAAGCCCGTGATCTACGCCGCCAATATGAGCGACGAGGACTTCTCGAACGGACTGGACAGCAACGAGGGCTATTGCAAGGTCAAAGAGATCGCCGCGGCAGAGCATGCGGGCGTGCTTCCCATCTGCGCGCAGATTGAGGAAGAGATCGTCGAGATGGACAAGGAAGAAAAAGAGATGTTCCTCGCCGACATGGGCTTGGAGGAAAGCGGACTCGACCGCCTGATCAAGGAATGCTACTCGCTGCTCGGCTTGATCTCCTATCTGACGGCGGGCAAGCAGGAGGTGCGCGCGTGGACGATCAAAAACGGCACCAAGGCGCCTCAGGCAGCGGGAAAGATCCACTCCGACTTTGAGCGCGGCTTCATCCGCGCCGAGGTCATCGCCTATGACGACCTGATCGCCTGCGGCAGCATGGCGGCGGCAAAGGAAAAGGGTCTTGTCCGCAGCGAGGGCAAGGAATATGTCATGAAGGACGGCGACGTGGTTTTATTCCGGTTTAACGTGTAATCGGATTCACACATTTCTCCTTTCGCAATAGTATGTAGTGTAAACGAAAGGAGGTTAATGTATGAATTTCTTCGGTAATAACAGCGGATGCGGCTGCATCATCCTGATCCTGCTCATCCTCTGCTGCTGCGGCGGCAACGGCTGCGGCAACAACAACGGCGGCTGCGGCTGCAACGACGGTTGCGGCTGCTGATACGCTGCCCGCGTGTCGCGGGGGCCAATCCGCGCATGCAACGTTTGCAGGAAAGGTTACGTCCTTATCCCGCGTTTTGACGCGAGAATTAACGGTCACCGTTCCTGCAAACCTATCGCACACGGATAAGATGGAACGTCACGTTCCTAAAAAAGAAAGCGGCTTCAAACGAAGCCGCTTTTTATTATGCTGTCAACTGTATCTTCAATTGTGTCGTTTGGTGCAACCCTGACCGTGACGTCCGCATAGCGCTCATAGAGCGGCAGACGGTCGCGATACACATCCGCGAGCGTCTCGTTCGGGTGAAAGACGATCCCGCGCGTCTTGATATTCGTCACACGGCGTTCGATCTCCGCAAACGGCACGTCGATAAAGACCGTCGTGCCCAGCTTTTTCAGGTGCGTCATCGCCTTTTCGCTGAGCACCATCGAACCGCCCGTGGCGATGACCGTATGCGCCGCCGTCAGCGTGCTGCCGACCGACTCCTCCAAGGCGAGGAACGCCTCTAAGCCGTCCTCGTCGAGGATCTTTTGCAGCGGCTTGCCCGCGCGGTGACTGATCAGCAGATCAACGTCCGTGAACAGGTATCCCAGCGCCTTTGCCAGGAGCACGCCGACCGTGCTTTTGCCCGAGCCGGGCATGCCGATCAAAATAACGCAGCTCATATCAGACGATGCGGATGTTCAGCGAGTCGGTGCTCGAGGTCGGGACCGTCTTGTTGGAGGAGAGGATGACGACCGTGTCGCCCGTCTTGACAAAGCCTGCCTTGACCGCCAGCTCGACCGCCTGCTCGGTGATCTCGTCGGAGGTCAGCTTCTCCTCGCCCATCAGCGCGGTGATGCCCCAGTTGAGGCAGAGCTTGCGGCAGACAAGCTTGGAGGTGACGACCGCGATCACGGGCACCTCGGGACGGTAATGCACCATGGCGCGGGCGACTCTGCCCGTGGCGCTCTCGACGATGATCGCCTTGGCGTTGACCGCCTGGGCAATGCCCGCCGCAGCCAGACAAATGCTGCCGCGGAACACGTTGCTGTCGCGGGAGCCGTTCTTCGCGATATAGCTCAGCAGCGCGGTGAATTCGCCGTTGCTCTCCGCCTCGCGGCAGATGGAATCGAGCGCCTTGACGCTCTCCAGCGGATATTTGCCCGCCGCCGATTCGCCCGACAGCATGACGGCGCTGGTGCCGTCATAGACCGCGTTGGCGACGTCGCTGATCTCCGCACGGGTCGGACGCGGCGCGCTGGTCATGCTCTCCAGCATCTGGGTGGCGGTGATAACATATTTGCCCTTGGCGACGCACTTGCGGATCAGGGTTTTTTGGATCTCGGGCAGCTTGATGAACGGGATCTCAACGCCCATGTCGCCGCGCGCGACCATGATGCCGTCGGCGTAATCCATGATCAGATCCATGTCGTCGACGCCGCTCTGGTTCTCGATCTTGGCGATGATCTCGACATGCTCGTAGCCGATGGAGTCGATAAAGTCGCGCAGGGTGCGCACGTCCTCATGGTTGCGGACAAAGGAAGCTGCCACGACGTTGCCGCCTTGTGACAGACCGAATTCGATGTCGCGTCTGTCCTGCGCGCTGACGTAGGGCATGTTGATGTGATAGCCGGGGATGTTGATGCTCTTGCGGTTTTTCAGGACGCCGCCCTTGTTGACCGTGCAGATGATCTTGTCGGCGGTGACCTCCTTGACGATGATGGAAATCAGGCCGTCGTCGAGCAGCAGCTCACGGCCGATCGCCGCTGCGCCGTCGCGGCGGAAGATGTCGACCAGCTTGGGATAAGAGATCGCAACGCCCTCGCTGTCGCCCTGCTCCTTTTCCTTGCAGAGGGTAAACTCTTTGCCCTCCTCCAGCACGGCGGAGCCGCCCTCAAAGGTGGTGACGCGCACCTCGGGGCCTTTGGTATCTATCATGATAGCGACGTTTTGACCGCTCTCCTCGATCGCCTCACGAATGGTGGCAAATACGCCCGTCAAGGTCTCGTGCGTGCCGTGGGACATGTTGACGCGCGCGACGTTCATGCCCGCGTCGATCATCTTCAACAGCATTTCCTTGGTGTTGCAGGCGGGACCGACGGTACATACGATTTTGGTTTTTCTCATAATTCCGCTCCTTTCGGTTATAATCATTAATGGTATGCTCTTATTATACAGGATATTGAACAAAAATTCAATAAAAATGTTAATAATTTTGCAGCGTGTCGCCGCTCCCAGTGCGCCTCTTACAACGTTTTAATTTACTTAAACCATCATCAACGGCGCGTCAGAACGCGGGAGTTGACGGCAACCATACACACTAACCTTTCACGCGCGGACTGGATGGAACGTCACGTTCCCGCGGGCGCGGATTGCTGCTACAGCCGTAGACGGGCTGCCGCTTTGGGCGGCAGCCCGTCTGTTTTATGTCATATATTGAATTGTTATCTTTAGCGGTAAGATGCGGTATGTCTTCCCAGAATCGCAAACACGATACACAGGACGATGATCAGCGCCGCCAAGCCAAGCGATACATACGGCGCCTCCAGCAGCTTGAACTGGATGAGGTTCCATGAGTAGTCGTCGTATTTCACGACCATGCTGTTGAGCATTTTCACGCCGTACATCGCGCCGATCGTCGCGCCCCCGTAGAGCAGCGACGCCAAAATACCGAAGGTCGCCGCCGATCCGCGCAGGTGAAAGAGCACCGACAGGATGAACAGCGCATACAGCACGAGCGACACCAAAAAGATGATCGCCAGCACCAGCGCCGCGACTCTGCCCTGCGCATACTGCTCGTTGACATAGTCGGGGATCATCGAGCTGAGATACTCGTTCTCGGTGCCCGTCACCAGCGAAAGAATGCCCCTGTTGTCATAAAACCGTTTGGCAAGCTCGCTCAGCGTCAGCCTGCCGTCGGAAATCTCAAATCCCAGCAGCGAATAGTGAAACGAGACCCATTCGCGGAAGGGAAGCCAAAAGCACAGCGCCGCGATAAATGCCGTGAGATGGGAAACGATCAAAAACGGCGCGCGGCTTTTTCTGCGCCGTGCGGGCAGCTGTCCGCCGTCGCGGTCGGGATAATATTCCTGCGCGCGGTATTCCTGCTCACGCTGCATTCTGCGCCGCGCCGCCTTGGTGGCAAAATACGGCTCGGTCTCGCCGTAATCCTCTTCCACCGGCTCCTGTCGCACAGGCTGCTGCGGCGGCTCTGGCAAAACGACCTCAGGCTCGTCGGGCTCAGCCCGCAGCGCCTCGCCGCAGGCTAAGCAAAACATCTCGTCATCGGGGTTATCTCTGCCGCAGTGATGACAGATCATCCTATCACCTCAGATTCAATAAGTGAGCACCTGCCAAAAACACCAGCATGATCAGCCCAAAGAAGATGCCGATCCGAACCTTCTTGTTCATCAGCAGACCCGCGAATTCGCGCAGGAATGCATTCGGATAAAAGTACCATTTTGTTTTGGCGGAAATGCCCTCGACATCCAGACCGTGCTTTTCGGCGAGCGTGTAGCCGCGGAACACATGGTAATTGGTGGTGGCAAACGCCGCGCGAATGCCCTCGACGGTTCCCGAATCCTCCCAGATCTTGTCGCAGGAGAGCTCAAAGTTCTCGTCGGTATTGGTGCTCTCGTCCTCCATGATGATCTGCTCCACGGGATAGCCCTGCTGCAGCAGATAGCGCGCCATCGCCTCGCTCTCGGACATCACCTCGTCGTCACCCTGACCGCCCGAGGGAATGAAGATCGCGTGCTTGCCCGTGTGCGCGAACTGCTTGCGCTCGAACCGGATGGCTTCATCGACCCTGCCCTTGAGCAGCGGGGTAAGGCTGCCGTCGCGGTTGATGCCGCAGCCGAGAATGATGATGTAGTCCTTATCAAAGGACGGCTGATTGGTGGTAGAGAGAAACGCGCACACGATCGTGGACAGCAGCATGCACTCCAAGAACGTGAGCAAGTACGCGAAGCAATAGCTGATATCGTCCATGATATTGAAGTCCTCGATACGGACGAAGAAATAAGCGGCATTGAGCGAAATCGCCAGAATGACGATCCAGCCGACCGCGAGTCCGATACCCAGCATATTTTGCGGGCGACGACCCTCGTGGCGCATCAGCCAGATGTTGCTGAACATGAACGCACCGCACAGCACGAGCATGAACGGCGCCGTGATCATGGCGAACCAATAGCCCGAATCGGCGATGCCCTGCAAAAACGCCTGCAGGGTCCTGATTCCCGGCAAATCAACAACGGTGTTCAGCACCGTAAAGAAGCAAAATGCCGCTATGCCGCCGTAGGCGACCATGGAATAGGAATACCACGCGTTGCGCCAGCATTCGACAAACGACCAGATCATCAAGCCCGATACGAGCAGCAGGAAAACGAGGACCTCGATCATCACGATCTGCCAACCGTTGAAGGTCAGGTCTCCCTCCTCAAAGATCGTGCCGATAAAGTTGACGTGCAGGTACAGCTCGGGAGACATTTCGGTCATGCTCCCCTGCGCAGACTGCTCGTCGGTTTTCTCTTCGGCGGGCTCTGTTGTCCGCTCTTCCGCAGACGCCTCTGTCTCCTCGTCAGTTGACTCCTCCTGTGTTGCCGCCTCTTCCGACGCGGCGGTAGTCTCCTCGGCAGTCTCCTCTTCGGCGGACTTGTCGCTGAAATTATAATATACCCGCGCCGTGGTATCGCCCGGCTCCAGTGAGCCAAAGGTGATCGCCGCCGTTTTCAGGTCGTCGACGTCAATGATCTCGATATCCACCACCTCGGCGACAGACGGGTCGTCGATTTGTACGTTGATCTGATCTGCGTCCAAATCATAAATCAGCGTGTGAACCATCTTGACCGTACAGACGTCACCCGCAATGACGACGTAGGCGATCGTGCCTACAATCATCAGCGCCAGTGCGATCACCAGCGCCAACATCCGTTTTTTCATTGTCATACCTTCTCCTTTTGAATGCGATTAGCTTTATTGTACCATAACGGTCAACATAAAATCAAGAGCTTTTTTGGAATTGTTGCGCGATATCCGTATTTCCGAGACGAAAACAGGGACGCGGCGCGTCCCATTTTCCCGTCGCTCCCCCAAATCAAGCTCATATCTTATGAAAACAGGTCTCCTCCGGGTCGATCTCTCTGGTCTCAACGGGCTTGTCGGCGGCGTAGCGGAACATCAGCTCCTGGCTCTTGACGCTGACCTTGGCGCCCTCGGGGATGGACGAGGTGATGAAGGCGTTACCGCCGATGACGACATTTTTGCCGATGACGGTGTCGCCGCCGAGGATGGACGCGCCCGAATAGATGGTCACGTTGTCGCAGATCGTGGGATGGCGCTTTTTGCCGCGCAGGTTCTGACCGCCGCGGGTGGAGAGCGCGCCCAGCGTCACGCCCTGATAGATCTTGACATTGTTGCCGATCTCGGTGGTCTCGCCGATGACGATGCCCGTGCCGTGGTCGATGAAGAAGTATTTGCCGATGGTCGTGCCCGGGTGGATATCGATGCCCGTCAGGCTGTGGGCGTGCTCGGTCATGATGCGCGGGATCAGCGGCACGCCGAGCAAAAACAGCTCGTGCGCGATGCGGCTGGAAAAGATGGCGTACAGCCCCGGGTAGGTGCAGATGATCTCGTCCTTGTTGTAGGCGGCGGGGTCGCCGTCGTAGAATGCCTGGATGTCGGTCTCGATGTACTCTCTGATGTGCGGGATTCGCTCCAGAAAGGTAAAGGTGATGCGCTGCGCCTCCTCGGCGATCTGCGCAGGTGTGCTCTGTTCAAAGCGCGGCGTGTAACGCAGGACAATGGCGGTCTGCTTTTGCAGGTTGTAGATGATATCCTCCAGCAGAATGGAGATACTGTTGCGCACGGTGTAGGTGCGGTAGTTGCTGTTGCGGTAGTAGCCGGGATAGATCACGACCTTGAGCTTCTCGAGGATGTCGATCACGACGTCCTTGTCGGGATACTCAAACATTTTGTTCTCGTCGATGACGCGCCCCTTGGCGTAGTCCTCCATCAGCAGATCCACCAAGCCGTCGATTTTCCGTTCCATGCCGTTTGCCATATGTCTCACCTCGCAGATTGATAGGTTTATTGTATCACACTTCCGTTCAAAATGCAACGGAAACCGTATCGGGCGGCGGGAAAGACTTATTGATAAAAAAGAAAAAAAGGAGCCGGTCGCCCGGCTCCCTTAAACGATTAAACTACCGTATCGAGATACGCCCTGACTTCCGCCTCCGTGGTCATCGCCATGACCTTTTCGGCGATGGCGTCGGCTTCCGCCTTCGTCCACTTGGAGATGTTCTTCCTTACGCGGAGCACCGAGGGTGCGGAAACGCTGAACTCGGTGAGCCCGAAGGAGATCAGCAGCGGGATCATCTTCGGATTGGCTGCCGCCTCGCCGCACATGCCGACGGGAATGCCCTCGGCTCTGCCGCAGGCGATGATGCGGCGGATCATGCGCAGAACGCTGGGCTGCAGGGGCGAATAGAGATAGCCCACGTCGCCGTTGCCGCGGTCTGCCGCCATGGTATAGCCTGTGAGGTCGTTGGTGCCGATGGAGAAGAAATCGGCTTCCTTTGCCAGCAGGTCGGCGATCACGCCGGAGGCTGCGGTCTCGGTCATCACGCCGACTTGGATATTCTCGTCATAGGCGATGCCCGAAGCCTTGAGGTCTGCCTTGGCTTCCTCGACGAGCTCCCTGCCCTGACGCAGCTCCTCCACCGCCGTGATCAGCGGGAACATGATGCGGATGTCGCCGAAGGCGCTCGCGCGCAGGATCGCCTTGATCTGCGACTTGAACATGTCGCGGTTCTTCAGGCAATAGCGGATCGCGCGGAAGCCCATGAAGGGATTTTCCTCCTTGGCGAGTCCGAGATACGGGATCTCTTTGTCGCCGCCGATGTCCAGCGTGCGGATGATCAACGGCTTGCCCTTGAGAATCAGGCTTGCCTGCTTATACGCCTCAAACTGCTCGTCCTCGGTGGGCAGCTGGTTTCTGTCCATGAACAGGAACTCGGTGCGGAACAGTCCCACGCCTTCGCCGTCGGCTTCCATCGCCTTGGTGGCGTCCTTGGGGGTGCCGATGTTGCAGAACAGCTCGTATTCGATGCCGTCCGCGCCTGCCGTGGGCTTGCCGCGCAGGCTTTCAAGCTCGCGCTTCTCGCGCAGGAACGCGTCGCGCTTCTGGGTATAGTCGGCGATCATGTCCTCGGAGGGCGCCGTCTCCACGTTGCCCTTGCCGCCGTCCACGATCACCATCTCGCCGCTCGACAGGCAGGTCGTCGCGCCGGGAACGCTGAGCACAGCGGGGATCTCCAGCGCGCGCGCCAGGATCGCCGAGTGCGAGGTCTGGCTGCCGGTCTCGGTGATGATGCCGACGATGTTGTCCTTCTTGATGCCCGCCGTCATCGAGGGGGTCAGCTCCTTGACGACCAGAACGGTGCCCGCGGGAGCGTCGCTGATCTTGACCTCCTGCACGCCGAGCAGAATGCCGATGACGCCGTCGCGGATATCGCGGACGTCGGCGGCGCGCTGCATGGTCAGGTCGTCGCCCGTGGCGGAGAACATGTCGATGAACATCTTGCAGATCTGGTCGACAGCCGCCTCGGCGCACTGCTCCGCCTTGATGATGTTTTCAATCTCGCCGCCCATGAAGGGATCGCGGATCATCGCGATGTGTCCCATGAGGATCTCGGCTTCTTTTTCGCCCGTGGACTGACGGATGTTCTCCGCCTGCTCCATGGTGTGGTCGCAGAACGTGTCGACCGCCGCGCGGTAGCGGGCAAGCTCCGCGTCGACGTCGGATATTTCGTGCGGCGTGTATTCCAGCGTCTGTTCGGCAATGATCATGACTCTGCCGATTCCGTAACCGTCGGAAGCGCCGATGCCTTTCAGCATGTGAATCACCTCTTTATGTTGATCAATTGACATCAGGGAAGCGGCGCGCGCCTCCCTGATGCAGAAATTATTCTATTATCGTGAAAAGGAAACGCTTGTCAAAGCCGTCCGGTCTTATTCGCCGAGACCGCTCTCGATTCTCTCAACAGCGTCAGCCAGCGCCTCGTTCTCGTCGGGACCGTCGCAGACCAGCTCGATCTCGCTGCCGCACTTGATGCAGGCGGCGATGATGTTCAGCAGGCTCTTTGCGTTGTAGGTGTTGCCGTTGAACTTAATGGACACGTTGGAGGCATATTTGCCCATCGCGGTCGCGAATACCGATGCCGGACGCATGTGGAAGCCCTGCGCGTTGACGAGTGTGACTTTTTTGGATACCATAATACATTACTCCTTTTTATATGTTATTCTCGGTTATGGATTCAATTATTCCCCTTCTTTGATCGGCCTTTTCAGCACGAGCAGCATCAGCATGCCGACGACAGAGCCGATGACCAGCGCGAGGAAGTACAGCAGCGGGTTGCCGATGGTCGGGAGAACGAAGATACCGCCGTGAGGCGCCATCAGCGTGCAGCCGAACAGTGCGGAGAGGGCGCCTGCGGTGGCGGAGCCGACGATGCAGCTCGGGATGACCTGCAGCGGATGACCTGCGGCATAAGGGATCGCACCCTCGGTAATGAACGAGAGACCCATGATGAAGTTGACGGGGCCGTTCTTTCTCTCTTCCGCGCTCCAGCGGTTGCGGAAGATCGTGGTGGACAGCGCGATCGCGATCGGAGGAACCATACCGCCGATCATAACGGCTGCCATGATCATATAAGTCGCATTATTGGGAGAGTTCGCCAGCAAGCCTGCAGCGGTAACGTACGCAGCCTTGTTGAACGGGCCGCCCATGTCGATCGCCATCATGCCGGCGAGCAGTGCGCACAGCGGGACGATCAAAGCGGGGTTCTTGGACATCTCGGTCACGCCGTTGGTCATGGCGGTGTTGATCAGACCCATGACGGGGTTGACCGCGCACATCATGACGCCGACGACGCCCAGACCGGTAAGCGGATAGATAAGTACAGGCTTGATGCCTTCGAGCGCATGCGGCAGGTGCTCGCACAGCTTGGCGATCATCTTCATCAGCCAACCTGCGAGGAAGCCGGCGAGAAGTGCGCCGAGGAAGCCGGAAACAGAGGTGCTGTCACCGCCCGGTGCGGCAAAGGTGGCGCCCATGGCTGCCAGCTGACCGCCGACAAAACCGACAAGCAAGCCGGGACGGTCGGCGATGGACATCGCGATAAAGCCCGCGAGGATCGGGAGCATGAAGCCGAAGGCGACGCCGCCGATGCTCTTGAACCATGCGGCTACGGGTGTTGCGGAACCGAAGTTGCCGTCCTGCGGTGCGCCGCACGCGGCGTCGATCAGGAAGGCGATGGCGATAAAGATACCGCCGGCTACGACGAACGGCAGCATGTGCGATACACCGTTCATCAGGTGTTTATAGAGCTTTCTGCCGATGCTCTCGTCATCGGCTGACGATGCGGCAGCGCTTGCTTTTCTGTCGGAATGGAAGATGCCGACCTCTTTGTTGACGATGCGGTTGATCAGCTCCTCGGGCTTATGGATGCCGTCGGCAACCTTGGTGGAGAGAACGGGCTTGCCGTCAAAGCGGGCGGTCTCGACGTTCTTGTCCGCCGCGATGATGATGCCGTCGCAGTTGGCGATCTCCTCGGCGGTCAGCACGTTCTTGGCGCCGCCGGAGCCGTTGGTCTCGACCTTGATGGTGATGCCCATCTTCTCGCCCGCCTTGGCAAGCGCCTCAGCCGCCATATAGGTGTGAGCGATACCGGTGGGACAGGCGGTGACAGCCAGAACCTGATAGCCCGACTTTGCCGCCGCGGGTGCAGCCGCCTCTTCGGGGAACTGCTTGGTTTCCTGCTCGTCGATGATTTTCAGGAACTCGTCGGGCGTCTTTGCCGCTTTGAGCTTCGCGGTGAAATCCTCGTGCATGAGCATCTGCATCAGGCGCGCCAGCACCTCGAGGTGGACGTCGCCGTCCGGGGTAGCCGCGATCATGAAGATCAGCTTGCAGGGAGCGCCGTCGGGAGAGTCATAGTCGACGCCGCCCGGAACGGTGATCGCCGTCAGCGCGGGCGATTTTACCGCCGCGCTCTTGGCGTGCGGGATAGCGACCTCCATGCCGATGGCGGTGGTTCCCATCGCCTCGCGGTCGAGGATGCCCTTCTTGTACGCCGCGGTATCCTTGAGGTTACCGCATTTCTCGTGCAGCTTGACGAGAATGTCGATTGCACCCTGCTTGTCCTTCGGGGACGCGCCTAGGGTGATGCCCTGTTTTTTCAGCAGGTCAGTAATGCGCATAAATCTACCTCCTTAATGGTTTTCAATATCCGATGAATTGTTACCCAAATTGCTTCTGGAATTTTTCCAACAATTCATTGATTTTTTCCTTGGTCGCCAGTCCCGGCAGGAACGCCGTGGCGTTGCCGCAGACGCTGCCCAGCTTGAGCGCGTAGCTGTAGTCGCCCGTCTTTTCATAGCCCGCGATGAAGCCCGCTACCATCGAGTCTCCCGAGCCGACGGTGTTGACGACCTTCTCCTTGAGCACGCCCGCCTTGTGCTTGTTGCCGAATTCGTCGATCAGCATGGCGCCCTCGCCGCCCAGCGAGATCAGCACGTTCTGCGCGCCCATCTTTTCAAGCTCCTTGGCGTACTTGACGATGTCGTCCTCGGTCTTGACCTCGACGTCGAAGATCTCGGACAGCTCCTGACGGTTCGGCTTGATCAGGAAGGGCTTGTATTTGAGCGAGTTGACCAAGAGCTTCTTGGTCGCGTCGACGACGAAACGCACCTTTTTGCGCGCGATGCGCTCCATCATGCGCTCGTAAACGTCGTCGGGCATGGTGTTGGGGATGCTGCCCGCCAGCACCAGCGTGTCGCCGCCCTGAATGCGGTCGATCTTTTGCAGCAGGCGTTCCAGCTCCATTTCGGTGATGTGGGGACCCTGTCCGTTGATCTCCGTCTCCTCACCGGCTTTGATTTTGATGTTGATGCGCGAAATGCCGTCCTTCAGCTTGATGAAATCGGTGATGATGTGGTCGTTGCGAATGCCGTTTTCAATCGCCTTACCCGTGAAGCCCGCCACGAAGCCGTAGGCGGTGCTGTCGATGTCCAATTCCGCAAGCACCAGCGAGACGTTGATACCCTTGCCCCCGTAGTAATATTCCTCGGCGGTGGTGCGGTTGGTGATGCCCGTCGTCAGCTTGTCGAGCCGCACGATGTAGTCGATGGACGGATTGAGTGTTACCGTATAGATCACTTGATGACCTCCTTAATGACCGTTTCCTTGGCATATCGATTGTCAGGCACCTGATCGGTGATGATACAGCAGGTTTTCAGCTGCGAGAACGTCACCGAAAAGACGCGCCTGAATTTACTGTGGTCGGCGAGCACAAACGCCATGTAGCTTCTTTTGACAGCCGCCTCCTTCATCAGCGCCTCCTCGATATCGGGAGTGGTGAAGCCGGACGCGATGTCGATGCCGTTGGTGCCCATAAACGCTTTGGAAAAATTGTAGTTTTTCAGATTGGCGATGCCCTCTGCGCCGATGACCGCCTCGGTCGCCGACTTGACTTTGCCGCCGATGAGGTAGACGTTGAACCCCTTCTGCGCCAGCTTGCGGGCGTGGATGATGCCGTTCGTCACATAGGTCGCCTGATTGTTTCCGATAAAATCAATCAATCTGGAGGTGGTGGTGCCCGAGTCGATATAGACGAAATCGGTGCTGTTGATCAGCGTCGCGCTGTATTTGGCGATCTCGGTCTTTTCGTTGCTCATCAGATGCTCGCGCATGCTGACGTTGTCCTCGTACACGCCCTCCGACTTGGTGATGGAGGTCGCGCCGCCGAATACCTTTTTCAGTTTGCCCAATTCATCGAGCGCCGTCAGGTCGCGCCTGACGGTGGACTCGGAGATATTCAGCCATTCGGCAAGCTCCGCAACGGTGACTGCGTTCTTTTCATTTACCATGCTCAAAATTGATTGATACCTCTCCTGAGTAAGCAAATTCAATCACCTCTACTCCTATTATACTCTAAAATCGAGCAAAGTCAAGCAAGTTGGTTCACTTTTTGTCAAAAGTTATCAATATTTGGGAAAGTTTTTATAGAAAGACGCCATCCACTCCCGTTGCCATGGGAGGGCAATCCGCACGTGAAGAGTTTGCAAATCGGGTTAGGTTATTATCCCGCGTGATAGCGCGGGAATTATCGGCAACCGTTCAATTCAACCTTTCACTCGCGGACTGACTCCCGCGGCACGCGGGCGCGGACTGACTCCCGCGGCACGCGGGCGCGGATTGGCTCCCGCGACACGCGGGCGCGACACGCGGGCGACCGGATTTCCGATATCGGGAAAATAAAAAGGGACGTGCCTGTGCACGCCCCCAATGGGTTAATATTTTTGCATCTCACGGCAGGATATGCCCCGAGGACAGATAGAGCCGGTACCACTCTTCCCTTGTCAGCTCAATCTCCGCCGCACGCGCGATCTCGAGCATGCGGAAATAGTTCATCGTGCCGACGATGGTCTGCATCTTGGCGGGATGGCGCAGGATCCATGCCGCCGCAACGGTGGACTTGGTCACGTTGTACTTGGCACTGATCTCGCCGAGCGCCCAGTTGAGGTCGGGATAGCCGTCGTTGTTGTCGACGAAGGCGCCCCTGCCGCTCTGGAACGGCGACCACGCCTGGATCGTCACCTTGTTCATGCGGCAATAGTTGAGCACATCGCCGTTGCGGTCGACCGCGCCGTCGGTGTTCATATTCGCCTCCATGCCGCTGGAGATGATGTTGGAGAACGGGATACTGAACTGGATCTGGTTGGTATGCAGCTCCTGCCTGACACAGGTTTTCAGCAGCTCGATCTGCGATGGCTTGTGGTTGGATACGCCGAAATAGCGCACCTTGCCCTTTGTCTCCAGCTCGTCAAACGCTTTCGCGATCTCCTCCGGCTCTGCCAGCGCATCGGGACGGTGCAGCAGCAGCACATCGAGATATTCCGTATGCAGCCGTTTAAGACTGCCGTCGACGCAGCGGATGATGTTCTCGTACGAGAGGTCGTACATCCAGCCCGGCACAATGCCGCATTTTGATTGCAGAATGATCTGATCGCGCGGGATGCCGATCTCCTTGAAGCTCTCGCCGAACAGGCGCTCGCACTCTCCCCCACCGTAGATATCGGCGTGATCGAAGAAGTTGACACCGAGCGAAATGCAGTGCCAGAGATATTTCGGGATGTCCCAGCGTTCCAGCTCCTTGAGCCGCATGCAGCCCAAGCCGATGACGGGGACCTTAAGATCGGATTTACCTAAAAGAATCGTTTTCATAATCCAGCTCCAAAGCTTTTTTTCTTTTGCGATGCGGCACGGCATACCCCAGCAGATACAGTCCTGCCGAGGCGGCGATCGCAAGCAGCGGCAGCATGATCCGGAAAAAGACGTTATCCACATCGTCCGCTCCGAACAGCCAGTCGCGGTATCGCTCCGCCATCCGCAGCATGAATAGAATGAGGAACGCGAAAAAATACAAGCAGCCCAGCCGCAGCGCAAATTGATTGGTTTTCGGCAGATAGCCGATAAAAAATGAGAACAAAATCAGTTGTGCCAGTGCAAAGTAAAGTAAAAATACGCTCAGCATCCCCCGTCGGGACGCACTGTTATGATCATTCATCAGGATGAGTGACCCGAGCATGGTCAGCGCAGGCAAAACCGAAATCGCCAATAACCCCCTGTGACGTTTCATAAAAATCACCCTTTTTCTTTTATTATACTGTATATTCCGCGCAATTTCAATAGAAAACTTTGATTTTACGATAAAAAGAGCTTGACATTTGATCGATTATGCATTATGATATATAGGAAGTCGGGGGTATAGCTCAGCTGGGAGAGTGCTTGACTGGCAGTCAAGAGGTCACGGGTTCGAGCCCCGTTATCTCCACCAGATTCGC
>CACZWQ010000002.1 GCA_902784855.1 uncultured Ruminococcus sp.
GGCGCACCGGTTGCCACCGGAGGGCAATACGCGCGCGAAAGGTCGGTTGGGTCGGTTAAGTTCTTATCCCGCGCTTTATCGCGCCGTTTATCCGACACTGCCGAAGAACCCGACTTATCCAAAGGCGCACCGGGTGCAGCGTCACGCTGCGGCGCACGGAGCATATTCTTTTCGAGCGTAACAAGAACGGCGTTGGTGCAGTCGCGCAGCGGCTTGTCCTGCACGATGTTCTCGGTATAGACCGCGAATCGGTTTGTCAAGCCGCCCATATACAGCTCGGTGCCGTTGTTGGGGTTCTTCTGGTAGTAGCGGCGGTGAAGCTTTAACCTGCCGTTTTTCTCCTCGGTCGGGACTTTCGTAAAGTCGCACCTGCCGTAGATATGCAAGCCCTCGCCGCTGACGGACTTCTCGGCGTAAGAGCCGAACCGTTCCAGCATCATTTTGATGTACGGGTCGTCCATCTCCCGATGGTCGATATCGAGGAAGAAATATCCCTTTGGAATCACAAAGCCCACGCCGCTGTAATTCTTCTCTGCCGCGGCAGCTTTTGCCTCGTCAAAGGTCACCCAAGTCGCGCAGTGCGCTTTGTCCGTGCCCGTCTTTTCACCCGACGCGGCAATCGGAACCTTGGTTTTCTTCCCGCCCTTCTCGCGGAAGTTCCAGCAGAGCCATATCCTCTGTTCCTTTAACTCCGTAAAATGATCGTTCATGTTTACCACCTCCTCGGGGTCGTAATAATTCAATAAAACACTGATAAAAATTCCTCCTAAAAGATAGTTGAGGGAAAGCCCCTCCACTAACAGGACGAAATCGGAAAAAATTGCACACAAATATGCAACTTGTCCCGATATTTCACGAATTTTTTTGAATTTGACCTTCGCGTCCGCCGAATCCGTTTCCTTGCTTTATCATTTGGGCGAAAAAAAAACGACTTCTCCGAAGAAAAGTCGTTTTGATTATCGAGTTTTGCAAATCGGACATCCCGCTTCTGCAACGGTGCATTCGAACGCGGAATTTATTTCCTGCAAACATGGCACGCGCAGCACGCTCCGCATGCCCCGTCGCGGCACCGGGCGCAGGTTTTCGCTTTGTTTTTTCTGACGATGATCGCGATCACTGCCGCGACAGCCGCCGCCGCGATCACGGCGAGCACGATGATATCTGCCGTATTCATTCCAAATCCTCCCCTATGCTATATTCCGAAGAGCATGCCGATCAGGTGCACGACTGCCGCCGCCGCATAGGCGACCACGCACTGCCAAACCGCCATGCCTGCCGCCCATTTCACGCCCAGCTCGCGCTTGACGGAGGCGATCGCCGCCACGCACGGCGTATAGAGCAGGCTGAACACCAAGAGCGTTGCGCCTGTCAGTGCGGAGAGCGCATCCGCAACGCCGCCCTGATAAAGAATTTCCAGCGCGGAGACCATGCTTTCCTTCGCCATCACGCCGCTGATGAGCGCGGTGACGATGCGCCAGTCGCCCATGCCGAGCGGCGCGAACACCGGTGCGACGAAGCCTGCCAGCTGCGCCAGAATGCTGTCATGCGAATTGTCGACCATGTTGAACTGCCAGTTGAAATGCTGTAAAAACCACACGACGATCGTCGCGATAAAGATGACCGTAAAGGCGCGCTGCAAAAAATCCTTTGCCTTTTCCCACAGCAGCCGCACCACATTCCCTGCGCCCGGCAGGCGGTAGTTCGGCAGCTCCATCACAAAGGGAACCGCTTCTCCGCGGAATAGCGTCTTTTTGTAGAACAGCGCGATCAGAATGCCCGCCAGTATCCCGAACAGATAGAGCCCCGAGATGATCAGCCAGCTCCATTCGCGGAAAAATGCGTTGACAAAGAACGCATAGACCGGCAGCTTCGCCGAACAGCTCATGAACGGCGTCAGCAGAATCGTCATCTTGCGGTCGCGGGCACTCGGCAGGGTGCGCGTCGCCATGACGGCGGGAACCGTACAGCCGAAGCCGATGAGCAGGGGCACGATACTGCGCCCCGACAGACCGATCTTGCGCAGCAGCTTATCCATGAAGAACGCCACGCGCGCCAGATAGCCGCTGTCCTCGAGCATGGACAGAAACAAAAACAGCGTGACGATGATCGGAAGAAAGCTGAGCACCGAGCCGATTCCCGCAAAAATGCCGTCCGCGACCAAGCCCGTCAGAATGGGATTGACCCCGGCGCTTTCCAGTGCCGTGCGCGTCAGCCCGGTCAGGCTGTCGATGCCCGTTTCGAGCAGGCGCTGCAGGTTGCCGCCGATGACACCAAAGGTCAGCCAAAAAATCAACACCATAATCAGAATAAAGCTCGGGATCGCCGTCCACTTGCCCGTCAGCACACGGTCGATCTTGGCGCTGCGGCGGTGCTCGCGGCTCTCCCGGGGCTTGACGACGGTCTGCGCGCAGACGCGCTTGATAAAGGAAAAGCGCATGTCGGCGATCGCGGCGTTGCGGTCAAGCCCCAGCTCCTTTTCCATCTGCCGGATGACGTGCTCGAGCATGAGCTTTTCGCTTTCCTCCAGCCCGAGCCGCTCCAGTACGAGCGCGTCGCCCTCGACCACCTTGCTCGCCGCAAAGTGAAGCGGCAGCCCTGCGGCAAGCGCCTTGTCCTCGATCAGGTGGCGCACGGCATGCAGACAGCGGTGCACCGCGCCGCCCTTCTCGTCCGCTTGACAGAAGTCCTGCCGCTGCGGCTTTTCCTGATAGTGCGCGATATGGATGGCGTGCTTGACCAGCTCCGCCACGCCCTGATTCTTCGCGGCGGAGATCGGCACCACCGGCACGCCGAGCAGGGCTTCCAGCGCGTTGACGTCCACCGAGCCGCCGTTGGCGGTCAGCTCGTCCATGATATTGAGCGCGATCACCACCGGGATGTCCATTTCCAGCAGCTGCATGGTGAGGTAGAGGTTGCGCTCGATGTTCGTTGCGTCGACGATGTTGATGATCGCCTTCGGCTTCTCGTCGAGCACGAAGCTGCGCGAGACGACCTCCTCGCTCGTGTAGGGCGACATCGAATAGATACCCGGCAAGTCGGTGATCAGGGTGTTTTTATGGTTCTTGATGACGCCGTCCTTGCGGTCGACCGTGACCCCGGGAAAGTTGCCGACATGCTGATTCGCTCCCGTGAGCTGGTTGAACAGGGTGGTCTTGCCGCTGTTCTGGTTGCCGACGAGCGCATAGGTCAGCAGCGTGCCGTCGGGAAGAGGCGAGCCGCTGCCCTTGGGGTGGAACCTGCCCCCCTCGCCGAAGCCGGGATGATGGACCTTGGCGCCCTTGTGCGGTATGTCGCGATGCGGCTCCTCCGGCGGCGCGACCTCGATCTTCTCTGCGTCCGACAGCCGAAGCGACAGCTCATAGCCGTGCAGCGTCAGCTGCATGGGGTCGCCCATCGGCGCCAGCTTCACCAGCGTGACCTCGGTGCCGGGGATAACGCCCATGTCGAGGAAGTGCTGCCGAAGCACGCCCTCGCCGCCGACGGCGGTGATCTTGGCGGTCTGCCCGATTTTCAATTCCTTTAATTTCATCCGATTACCCCATTTAATAAGTTAGTTTAGACTAACCTAATTATATCAAATCTCCCTTCCGCTGTCAAGCAAAAAATGCTGCCTGCCGTTACGAAAAAGAAAAACCGGCTCATGTAAATGAGCCGGCAGGTGATGAAAGTGTTGGTTAGAATTGGGTGATGATACCCGCGAGATAACGCTGGATCTCGGTGACGTCTCTGACGTTGATCACGCCGTCGCGGTTGGTGTCCGCGCGGTCAAGCTTGATACCGGGGGTATCGAACTCGGCGAGGTAGCGCAGCAGCATGGTCGCGTCGTCGATGGTGACCGAGCCGTTGCCGTCCACGTCGCCCGGCAGCACGCCGGGGTCAGCGCCCGAGGCGGCGGTGATGGCGGTCGTATAGGTCGCCTTTGCCTTGTTTTCGGCATTGACGGTCTTTTTCTCGATGGCGAAGTATTTCATATAGGGGAAACGCTCGTTTTCGTCGCAGAAGCTGAGGGTGTCAACGGTGCAGTTGACCTCAGTGGTGCCGGCGTTCTTGTTGAGTACCTTAAAGACAGCCTTGACCGCCGTGACGGGACCGGAGGGGTCGGCGTAGGCGTAGGCGGCGGGCTTGACCGAGGAGAAGTTGCCGATGATCCTGCCGGCAGCTGTCTGCTTCACGGTTCCGGCGCCGAAGTTTTCCTCAGCGGCAAAGGGGAAGAAATCAATGATCTTGTTGCGTCCCACGGTGATTTGGTTGTATTCCTCTTTCCATTCGAGGACGGCGGAGTCATAGGTGAGCTCGTCGACGTCGATGTTGATCAGGGACATTTTCGGTGCGTTGAGCTTGTACTCCACGGTGACGAACATATCGCCGCTCGGGACCGTGACGGTTTCGGTTTTCGCGGCAAAGAAGTTGGATTTCGCGTTGACGGTGAAGCTTGCTCCGACGGGGTCAGCCGTTTCAGCCGCAGCAGCCGAGAAGAATGCGCACACGCTCAGAAGCATTACCGCAGCGAGAAAAACGGATAACGGTTTTTTCACGTTGAATTTCATAAGTGGTTCCTCCTATTTGATAAAAACTTATACTTATGCTTTTATTATATAATACTTTTCTGCATGTTGCAATCCAAAAAATCACCAATATATTTGTAACATTTGTACAACCGTGGCCACGGTTGGCAATCCGCGCGTGCGGGGGCGTGCTTGAGCGGATAAGTTTTGTTCCCGCGTTATCGCGTGGGTTTGATATTTGACCGTTTATGCAAACGTCAGGTGCGCGGATTGGATGGAACGTCACGTTCCCGCGGATTGGATGGAACGTCACGTTCCCGCACGTTTGAGGGAGAAAAACATTGATTCCCGCGCTCAACTTTGAACGCGGGAATAAAAGAATAATGATAAAGAAAACCTTGCACGCGCGGAGTGGATCAAACGTCACGTTTGTCACGTTTGCTGAGTTCTTGCAGGGTGACTTCGTAGCCTGCTTTTTCGTGGACCATCCAGGATGTTTCCGGCTCTCTGCCCAAGATCAGCTTGGCGAGATAGGCGAGAAAATGCGGGTTCTTGATCAAAACGGGACCCGTGAGGTGGGTGCCGAAAAGGTTGCGCTCGCGCAAGCCCTCGAACCTGCTGTCCGCGTTGTCGCCGAGACCCATCTGCACCTGAAAGAGGTGCTCCCTGATATCCGTCAGCTCGGTGCACTTGTTGACAAAGCCGACGAGCGGCTGCTCCAGAAAGTCGCAGGTATAGATCACGTCGGAGGTCAGGCGGGTCTTGTTTTGAAGCTTCACATCAAAGCGGTACAGATTCATTCCCATCGTGATATCGCCGTGCCCGTCGCCGAGCTCCCTGCCGAGCATCTCAAAGGAATTGCCCGTCAGCAGCGCGACCTTGCCCGCGACGCTGACATACCTGTCGAACTCCGCGGTATGGTCGCGAAAATCCTCCAGCACCACGCGCAGGTTCCGCTCGGTGCCCGAGCCGATGTACACAAAATCATACTGCGAGAAGTCCACCGAATCGCCGAGGGTCAGCCGGTCGACCGTCACCTGCTCGCCGCTCTTTTCGAGAATGCGCTTCATGGCGGAGACATTCGCGTAGTCGCCGTAGAGATTCATGATATCATAATAAAGATGTAACAGCTTCATCTTAGTCCTCCTTTACCTTCACCAAAAACTTGCCCTTGTCGGAGAAGCAGGTGATGACATACAGATACTCGCTGCGGTCGCTGTTGAGATAGTCGGCGGCGCTGTCGATGTCCGAGAAGAGACGGATCTTCTCCTGCGGGATGTCGGTGTAGGAGAAGCGCACCGCCAGATCGTTGACATACTTGCCCGCGAGGACGATCTCATGGATATTCGGATGACCGAGCATTTCAAAATCGATATCGTAGAGCCACGACACGTCGCTCGTAAAATACTTTCTGCTGACCGCGTCGACGATGATCAGCACGTCGCAGCCTTCCTTGTGCGCGGCGGCGACGCGGAGAGACTGGTCATAGGAGATGGAGTTCTCGTGCTTGGAGGTCAGCATGGTGCCGTGCCGCTTGCCGAGGGTAAAGGTGATGACCCTGCCGTTTTTGAGGACGTAGTGGTTCATGTCGGCGGCGATCTTCGCGCCGTCGATGCCGACGATGGACGCGACGGTGTAAGCCGCGAGGATGTTGTAAATATTGTAGAGCGATTTGAGTGCGAGGGTGATCTCGTACTTGCCGTCGATGGTCATGACGCCGCGGTCGAGGTCGACGGCGGTAATGGTATACTGCGTGTCGCGGCGGTGATAGCCGCAGGCGGTGCAGCGGTAGTGACCGATGTGGTTGTAGTGGTGGGTGGAATAGACCATGGGCGACTTACAGACGGGGCAGTAGGCGCCGTCGTTGTAGACGCTGACGAGCTCCTCGGTATCGGAGGACAGCTTGTCCGCGCCGAAGCGGACGACATTGTCCCTGTCCTCGCCGAACGAGGAGACGAGCGGGTCGTCGGCGTTGAGGATCAGCTGCGTGCCGTCGGTGATGCTGTCGAGCAGGGCGTCATAGACCCACTCGGGATGTCCGTTGCGGGTGAGCTGGTCGCGGTAGAGGTTGGTGATGACATAGTGGGTGGGGCGGATATAGCGGAAGGTGTAGCGGGCAAAGCGCTCGTCGCTCTCGATGAGCAGGATATCCGCCTTGACCCTGCCGCCGAGGGTGGCGCTGTCGAGCACAAGGGTGGTGACGCCCTCGATCTGGTTGGAGCCCTCCTTGTTCCACGCGACGGACTTGCCGTTTTGGGTGAGGATGTGGGCGATCATCTCGACGGTAGAGGTCTTGCCGTTACTGCCGGTGACGGCGATGATGTACCTGGGCAGCTCAATGCGGCTGAGGATATCGGGACAGAGCTTGAGCGCGACCTGTCCGGGCTTGCTGCTGCCCTTGCCGATGAGCTTGAGCGCAAAGCGCAGGAGCTTGCAGATCAGGATGGTTAAGGTTTTTTTCATAAACATTATCTCCGTAATGATTGATTTCGATTCTATTATAAGCGCAATCGCCGCGATTTGCAAGTTTTTCGGCAGATTCGCTGCATTTTGCTTTTGGCATGCCGCATTATCCGCTGCGGGCAAGGCAGTGCCTTTCTGCAATATGCACAAATTTTATTCGTTGATTTTAAACGTTTTGCACAAAGAGCGTTTTGTCGTGCAGAGACTCGATTTTTTGCATAAAAGAATTATCTTTTTGTCGAATACATTTTGGTAATTGCTCGGATTGACTTTTTCCTCCGCTTTCCCTTACAATAGGAATGCATCAAACAGTAAAGGAGAATTGTGATGTTTTGCGAAAAATGCGGATATAAAAATAACGATACGGCAAAATTTTGCGAGCGCTGCGGCGCGACGCTGAACGCGGCTCCCGCGCAGCCTGCCGAGGCACAGCCCGTGCAGCCTGCTCCCAAGAAGCCCATGAGCCCCAAGACAAAGAAGCTCCTTGTCATCGGCTCCGTCGCGGCGGCAGTCGTGGTCGTCGGTCTGATCGTGCTGTTCGCGGCGGTCATCCCCGCCATTCGGGACAGCAAGAAGGTCGACCTGACCAAGTACTATGTGCTCCGTTTCGACGGCGTCAGCGAGTATAACGAGCATCCCTCGCTGCCCGAGGGCAAGATCAGCGGCACCTTTGAGTGGGATTACGAGACCTTCGCCAAGGATCAGAAAATGTCGTCCTCCGATGCGCACACCCTGCTCTACGGCGTCGGCTCCGACGTCACCATCCGATACACCTACGGCTCGCAGAGCGAGACCTACAGCAGCAACTTCTACGACCTCAGCTCGGGCGACTCCATCGTCGTCTCGTACGAGTGGCCGAAGGAGCAGAAGGGCGGCTTACAGATCGGCATGGGCAGCCTTGACTACATCAAGATGTACGAGAAGGAATACGGCGTAGAATTCCGTCATGAGGACAAGTTCGTCACCTACAAGCTCGCCGACGAGCTGAAAGCGAAAAATATCACGGTCGAGGCTCCCGTCGAAGCCGACCTGCTGCGCTATATCTCCGACAACAGCCTGATCGTCGAGGACGGCAAGGAGAGCGGCAAGGCAAGCGTCTCCGTCAAGCCCTTCGAGACCAAGTTCGGCGACTACACCTTCAAGCTGCAAAAGGATTCGCTGACCGTCGTCGTTGTCGACAAGAACCATATCGAGACAGGCTCCGTCGTGCTCGTGTTCAGCGACCGCGAGAACCTCAAAAACGGCGACAAGATCGAGCTCGGCTACGACACCTACGACAGAGAATATCTGGCGGAAAAGGGCGTCATCCTGCGCGGTGATACGATCACCTATACCGTCAAGGCGCCCGAGCCCACCACCGTCGCACCCACGACCGAGCCGGTGACCACCGAGCCGACTTCGACCGTTCCCGACACGACCGCCGCCGAGACGACTGCCCCCGCTGCGGAGGAATATCAGGAGGCGTATGTCCGCCACGCGGGCGATCACGACGTCTATTATCTCTTCGACACGGTCAACCGCAGATTCATCTCCTTTGCGACGAACGATCCCGCCGTAAAGGAAGGCACCTATACGGGCGAATTTGACGACGGCGCCGCGCTGCATATCCAAAAGCCCGCGGAAGCAAGCGAGACCTTCACCCATAAGGACGGCGCCAAGACCGCCTCGGTCACCGCAGAGGACGGCACCAAGACAGAGTTGGAGGTCTGCGATCTCGCGACAGCTCTGGAAGCGCTGAAAAAGCACCAAGGTCAATAACAACGCAAATACGCGATTGTGTGTTCTCCGGAACGCAGACAGGTCGGCTCGATCGAGCCGACCTGTTTCATTTCTCTGTTTCGTTTATAGAGTGTGCGTCCTGCGGCGATTCGATAATCATCTGCAAATACGGCAGCAGGCGAAAGCCCATGCGCTCATACAGCCGCTTGGCACCGGCGTTGTCGTCCTCGACCTCGATGCGCAGGCGCGCGATGCCGGGGAGCGATTTGAGGTAGGCGAAGAAAGCCGTCGCCAGTCCTCTGCCGCGAAAGGCTTCGTCGATAAAGATCTCCTCGATCGTGACACAGACGCCGCCCGCCTCCTGCGAGAAGGTCTTGGACAGGAGCACGAAACCGCAGGGGGTGCCCGCATCCTCGAAGATGTAGCATTTCAAATAATCCGACGAGCGCATCAGCTCGCGAAAGGTCGCCTCCCAGTGCGAACGCGGCACGGGAGCCTCCACCGCGTCGCTGTGGTAGAACAGGTCGACGTAGTGCAGGTAAAGCGCTTTGTCATCGGGTGTGATCGGTCGAAAGTTTTTCATGGTTCATCACCTAAAATCGCTGCCGCCTCCTCCAAGCTTGTGCACAAAAGCGAGATCATCGGTTTGATCTCCTCGGTGGGCTGCAGGCAGTCGGGTACCATCACGGTCATCATCCCTGCCGCGCAGGCGGATTTGATGCCGTTGATGCTGTCCTCGAACGCCGCGCAGTCGGCGGGGTCGAGTCCCAGCCGCGCGGCGGCGGTGAGGAACACCTCCGGGTGCGGCTTGCCGTTGGTGACGTCCTCGCCGCAGACAAGGGCGTCAAAGTAATCGCTCACGCCGGCGGTGCGCAGATTCAGCACGGCGGTGTGACGCGAGGTGGAGGTGGCAAGGGCGATCTTGACGCCGCGCTCCCGAAAGCGCTCGAGGATCGTATACAAGCCCTTTTTGACGGGAATGCCCTCGCGTTCGATGCGGCGCAGGTACATCGCGCGGCACTTTCCCGCAAGCTCCCAATAGGGAAAATCGTCTCCGTAGGTCGCGCGGTAAAACAGCTCGACCTCTTTTTTGCGCCTGCCGATGGTCTGACGGAACACCGAAAAGTCATAGGGCAGTCCCATCTCGTCCATGATGTGCTGCCAGTTCTCATACACCAGCCGTTCGGTGTCGAACATCAGCCCGTCCATATCAAAAATCGCGCCCTTGATCATCTTATCCTCCCTGTCATGCGCCGGCTCTCTTACAGCTCGGCGATCAAAACCTCACAGCACATGGAATTCAAGTGCAGCCGATTGTCCTCAAAAACGCTGCCGAAGTACGGCGTGGCTTCGGAGTAGCCCGGCGGCGGTGTGAGGACGTCGTCCTCGTCGGTCAGGTTGAAGGCGCAGTAGATCGACATGTTGTTGTCGTGGCGGATATAGGCGAGCTTTCTGCCGCGCGAGAACGCCGGGACAAACTCACCGTCCCAGAGCGCCGAGCAGCCCGCGCGCAGGGCGCCGAGCTTTTTATGCCATTCCAAGAGCTCTTTGTTCTCTCTGCCCCACGGGTAGCAGCAGCGGTTGAAGGGGTCGCGATAGCCCTCCATGCCCGCCTCGTCGCCGTAGTAGACGCACGGAAAGCCCGGGAGCGTATACTGCATGGCAGAAGCGAGCTTCATCAGGGCGATGCCGCGGGTGCGCTGCTCGTCGCTGAGGTGCTGATGCGCCTGCCAGCCTCTGTCCCTGCCGTGGAGCGGCTCGCCCGCCAGCATGGTCAGGGCGCGTTCGGTGTCGTGGGTCGAGAGGGAATTCATCAGCACGCGCAGCACGGGACGCGGATAGTTCTCCACGACGCTCATGATCGCCGCCATGGTGTAGCGCGCGTCCTGACCGCGGCAGAAATCCAAGATCGCGCCGCGGAACACATAGTTCATCACCGTGTCAAGCTGATCGCCGAGGAGGAACTTGCGGCGCGCGCCGTAGCTCTCCTTGTTGCTCGCGTCCTCCCAGACCTCGCCGACGATGAGCGCCTCGGGATCCTCTTCCTTGACGCTGCGGCGAAGGTTCTCCATGAACTCGTCGGGCAGCTCGTCGGCGACGTCGAGACGCCAGCCGGAATTGCCCAGCCGCATGTACTTGCGGATGATGCCGTCCTTGCCGTTGATATATTCGTTAAAGGCGGGGTCGGTCTCGACGACCTCGGGCAGGGTATAGAAGCCCCACCAGCTGTGATAGTTGTCGGGCCATTCGTAGAATTTGTACCAGCTGAAATACGGCGAGTTTTTGTCGCGGTAGGCACCGCCGTCGCCGTAGCGTCCCGAGCGGTTGAAATAGACGCTGTCGCTGCCGGTGTGTGAAAACACGCCGTCGTTGATGACGTGGATGCCGCGCGCCTTCGCCTGTTCGCAGAGGGTGCGGAAATCCTCCTCGGTGCCGAGGATGGGGTCGATGCGGCTGTAGTCGCCCGTGTCGTAGCGGTGGTTCGAGTACGCCTCGCCGATGGGATTGAGGTAGATGCAGCTCACGCCCAGTTTACACAGGTAGTCGAGCTTCTGCGTGATGCCTTTCAGGTCGCCCATGAAGAAGTCGCTGTTGGTGATCTCGCCGTGCTCGTTCGGCTGCCAGACAGGCAGGGCATACCAGTCAAAGTTGCGCTGAAAATCGGTGCGCGTAAGCTTTTTCTCCTCGCCGCTGAAACAGAAGCGGTCGGGGAAGATCTGATACATCACGCCGCCGACAGGCCACTGCGGGGTGGTAAAGCCTTTTTTGTAGCAGGTGATCTGCCAGCTCCTGCCCGGGTGCTCGGCGATCTCGCTGACCTTATAGGGGTCGGACGGCGAGATATAGCGCAGCCCGTTGGGCGTGTTCATGCGGAACATGTACCAGTACAGCCCGATGCGGTGCGGCGTGAAGGTGCATTCCCAGATCTCGGTAAACTCGTCAAAATTGCCGCACCAGATCATTTTATGATATTCCCAGTTGTAGTCGTAGTCGTATTTGACGCAGAGCTCTACGATCTTGGAGTGGTGCTCGCGCGGCGCGAGGACGCGCAGCGAGATGGCGGTGTCCTGCTCGACAGCGCCGAACGGCGTGCGGTAATAGGTTCGTTGTGAATCGAATGGAATCGGCATATAACTCAACCCCTCAGAAAGTCATATATAGTCAATTATATCATATTATTTCGCACAATTCAACTGAAATCGAGCGATTTCCGTCAGAATCACGCAGTTTTCTCGGCAGAAAATGATAGGGTCGCGCCGCCGGTGCGCTGCGGCGATGAGATGGGGCGGCTTGCGGGATTGCCAAAACTCTGCGGCGACGAATCTGTCGAAAAAGCTTGAAATATGACCGCGGTTTGTAGTATAATCTAAGATGTGTGCATAGACATGAAAAAAACGAAACGGACTACGACGATGAAAAATTACGGTTTGGGACAATATGACAGCATCGACGCCTTTGTCGCGGCGAAGCTGCAACGGCTGGACGATGCGCCCGCGGGCTTTGCCTCGCTGTTTGAGCTGATGTTCAGCGAAAAGGAAAATCTGATGTACGAGCAGAGTGCGGGCTACCGCATCCGGCAGACGACCTACGGCGAGGCATATGACGATATCCTCCGCCTGACCGGAGAGCTCAGGCGCAGGCTCGCGCTGCCTGACGGCGCCGTGGTGGGGCTGAGCATGGACAACTCGCTGCTGTGGCTGGAGCTGTTCTGGGCGATTTTGCGCGCGGGCTGGCGCCCGCTGCTGATCAACCTGCGGCTCAGCGACGCCGACGCAGCGCAGGCGCTCAAAGACTGCGGCGCGCAGGCGGTGATCTCGGACGGAAGGGACTATCCCGTGCGCACGCTCAGGGCTTCGGAGCTTTCAAAGGACGGCGCGCCGTGCGGGGCGGAAGCCTTCGGCGAGGAGCTGCTGGTGATGTCCTCGGGCACCTCCGGGCATGTCAAGCTCTGCGCCTACTCCGCCGAGGAGTTCCGCTGTCAGATCCATGACAGCTACCACATCATCCGGCAGTGCGCGCCCGCCAAAAAGCACTACGACGGCTATCTCAAGCAGCTGTGCTTTCTGCCGTTCTACCACGTGTTCGGGCTGATCGCCATGTACATCTGGTTCGCGTTCTTCTCGCGCGCCTTCGTGCAGCTCAACGACATGGCGCCGCAGACCATCGTCAATACCATCAAGCGCCACAAGGTGACGCATATCTTTGCCGTGCCGCTCTTCTGGGAGACGGTCTATGACCAAGCGGTCAAGACCATCAAAAACCGCGGCGAAAAGACCTATCAAAAATTCCAAAAGGGCATGAAGCTCGCGCGCAGGCTGCGCGGCATGCCCGCGCTCGCCGAAGCCTTTTCCAAGGCGGCGTTCAAAGAGGTGCGCGAAAACCTGTTCGGCGAGAGCATTTGCTTTATGATCACGGGCGGCAGCGCCATCCGCGGCGAGGTCATCGAGTTCTTCAACGCCATCGGCTACCGCCTTGCGGACGGCTACGGCATGACCGAGATCGGCATCACCTCGGTGGAGCTGTCAAACGACCGGCGCGTGCTCGACTCCTGCTCGGTGGGCAAGCCCATGAGCTATGCCGAGTATCAGATCAATGAAAAGGGCGAGCTGCTGGTGCGCGGCAGGGTCATCGCCAAATATATCATCGAGGGCGGAAAGAAAACCGTCACCGACAAAAACGCGTGGTTCAACACCCGCGACCTCGCCGTCTGTGAGAACGGCAGATACTATATCCTCGGCAGAGCCGACGACCTGATCGTCGCGCCCGGCGGCGAAAACCTCAATCCCAACCTGACGGAGCCGCAGCTGCTGGTGCCCGGCGCCAACGGCGTCTGCCTGATCAGCGACGGCAGAACGCCCGTGCTGCTCGTCTCCGTCAACCGCTACAGCACCTCGGCACAGCTCGGCGCGCTCGACAGCGCGGTCAAGGAGCGGCTCGCTTCTCTCCGCCTCACGGGTCAGGTGGGCAGGATCGTCTATATCGCCGACCCGCTGATGCAGGGCGACGAATTCAAGCTCAACCGCAGGCGCCTGCGCGACGACCTGCTCGCGGGCAGACTCGAGATCGTCGACCCGCACCGCGCGGACGACGGCGCCGGACAGGACGCGCTGATGGTGCACCTGCGGCAGATGATCGCCGTCGCCCTCGACCGACAGGAGAGCGAGGTCGCCCCGCAGTCCGATTTCTTCGCGGACTTGGGCGGCACGAGCCTCGACTACTTCGCGCTGCTCTCAAAGCTTCAGGAGGATTTCTCGCTGCCCTTCCCGCAGGACGGCGACAAGAGCCTGAGCACCGCGCAGGAGCTGTATGATTATATAAGGAACACGGAAAACCATGCTTAGTGAGTTTTGGAACGCCTTTGTGCGCGTGACGGCTTATCCCGTGCAGCTGCCCGTCTTTCGCACCAAGGTCTGTTATGAGGACAAACGCGCTTGCAGCCGCCGCATCAGGGGCGCGGCAATCGTGATCAGCAACCACACCTCTGTGTGGGATTACGCGGCGCTGATGTTCGTATTCTTCACCCGCACCCTGCGGGCGCAGATGGCGGAGGTCCTGTTTCAAAAGCAGCCGCTGGGGCTGTTTCTGAAAATGATGGGCGGCGTGCGCGTCGACCGCAACAGCTATGACTTCGGCTTTGTCGCGCAGTCGCAGAAAATACTCGAAAAGGGCGGCGTGGTAGAGATCTTCCCCGAAAGCCGCCTGCCCCTCAAGGGCGAGGAGCGCCCGCTGCCGTTCAAGCCGAGCGCCGCGTATCTTGCGCTGCTCAGCGGCGCGCCCGTCATCCCCGTCTATACCAACGGCGCGTATTTTTGCAGGGCGCGCGCCCGCGTCATCATCGGCAAGCCGATCTATGCGCGCGAGCTGTGCGACGCGGCGCTCTCGGAAAAAGAGAACATCGAACGCGTCTCCGTATATCTGCGGGAAAAAATCATCAGTCTGGAGAGACAACTCAATGAACGAACCGCAAAAAGCTAAATTATTTTCCCTGCGCTGCTTCGTGATGGATTTTATCCGCGTCTCGGGCGCGCTGCCGGGCTTGCTCTGGCTGCGGCCGAAGATCCGCTACGCATCAAAAAAGGCGAAAAAGCGCATTCGCGGCGGCGCGCTGGTCATTTCCAATCACACCAGCTTCGTCGACCCCGGCTACACGATGTTCGTGTTCTGGTACCGCCGCCAGTATTTCGTCTGTCACAAGGCGTTTATGGAGACGAAGGCGGGACCCTTCTTCCACGCGGCGGGCTGCCTGATCCCGATCGACGCCGACAACTTCAACATCGGGTCGTTCCGCGCGATCACCGACAGCCTGAAAGCGGGAAAGGTCGTCACGCTCTTTCCCGAGGGACACGTCAACGGCGGCGAGATGATGGAATTCAAGTCGGGCATGGTGCTGATCTCCATGCAGAGCAAGCGCCCGATCGTGCCCGTCTATCTCAAGCCGCGCAAGCATTGGTGCAGCCGCCTGAAAGCGGTCGTCGGCGAGCCGGTCGATATCACCGCGCTGTGCGGCGGCATGCCCGCGTTCTCGAAGATCGAGGAGATCACGCGGCTGCTGCGGGAAAGAGAAGCCGAGCTGGAAGAGCTGGCAAAGAAATTGTAATCCATAAAGTTTTTATATAGAAAAGGGGTAAAGCTATGAAAGCCGATACACTGGAATTATACCGCACCTATACGGGCGACGAGACCTTTAACCGCATCAAGCACTACGAGACCGTGGCGCAGATGTGGGAGGATCGCGCCGCCGAATATGCCGACCTGACCGCGATCGCGGACGACGGCAAAACCTATACCTTCCGTCAGCTTCAAGAGGACGTCGCACATTTTCGCGCCGTGCTGCGCGAGAGCGGCGTCGAACAGGGACAGCGGGTCGCCCTGCTGATTCCCAACTCCTATGACTTTGTCAAGGCGTATCTCGCGGCGGTCACCGCGGGCTGCACGGCAGTCATCCTGCCCGCGCATTTGGATGAAAAGGCGGTCTACGGCACCTCGATGATGTTCGGCTTCACCGCCCTGATCACCGCGCCCGCCACCGAAAATGCCGCTGCGCTGCTCAGGCAGCTCCGCCCCGAGGTCACCCTGATCGGGACCGAGACGGCGTCCGAGGAAGCTTCTCCCGCCGCAGTGTGCGCGGGCAGCGACGGCTGCACCGTCATCATGACGGGCGGCACCACGGGAAAGCCCAAGGGCGCGCTGCTTTCCAACACCGCCGTGCTGCAGGGCGTGGTCAACAGCTGCCTCGGCGTGCCCGGCACCTTTGAACAGCGCTATCTGCTGGTGCTGCCGCTCTCCCATGTGTTCGGACTTATCCGCAACCTGCTCGCCTCTCTCTACTCGGGCAGCACGCTGATGATCTGCCGCGACAACAAGAACATGTTCCGCGACGCGGCGATGTTCCGCCCCACCATCATGGTGCTGGTGCCGGCGCTCGCCGACATGGCGCTGACGCTCTCCAAAAAGTTCGGCAGGAGCATGTTCGGCGACAGCCTGAAAACCATCATCTGCGGCGCGGCGAACGTGCCTCAGTATCTGGTGGAGGAATACAAAAAGGCGGGCGTCGACCTCTATCCCGGCTACGGTCTGACCGAGTCGGCAAACCTCGTCTCGGGCAACCCCGTCCCGCTGGAAAAGCCCGGCTCCGTCGGTCTGATCTTCCCGGGCATGGAGTACCGGATCGTCGAGAACGAGCTGTGGCTCAAGGGAAGCAACATGATGGACGGCTATGTCGGCGCACAGGAGACGGACGCCTATGAGGACGGCTGGTTCAAGACGGGCGATCTGGTGCGCATGGACGACGACGGCTTCCTCTACATCACCGGCAGGATCAAGGAGGTCATCGTGCTGTCCACGGGCGAAAACATCTCGCCCGCCGAGCTGGAGGCGAAATTCAACGACCTGCCCTTCATCCAGGATTCGCAGGTGTTTGAGGATATGGACGAAAACGGCAGACACTTCCTCTCGCTGGAGGTCGTGCCCCGCGCCACCGAGGCAGCCAAGCTCGGCGCCGACGCGGGCAGGATCATCACCGAGGCGCTGCAGGCGGTCAACGAAAAGCTGCAGCCCTATGAGCGCGTCAGCAAGATCATCATCCGCGATTCCGATTTCGCCAGAACACCGAGTATGAAGATTGTGAGATATAAAAAATGTCAATGAAACGTAACGAGATCCTCGATAAACTAAAGGAGATTTTGCTGTCCGCCGACGCGGGCAGCAGCGCGGTGATCGACTCCGTCACCGAAGACACCCATCTGCTCAACGACCTGGGGCTTTCCTCGGTCAATATGCTCTATCTGATGATCGCCACCGAAGAGGTGTTTCAGATCCGCTTTGACGACGTCGGCGTCGGCGAATTCCCGACCGTCGGCGACGTGGTGAGCTATATCGAGGGCAAGCTGTCATGAAATGGGAGCCTGCCGCCTGTCAGCCGGGCGATATGATCCGCATCCGGCTCGGCAGCTTTTACCACTACGGCATCTTTGTCAGCGAGGACGAGGTCATCGCCTTCGGTCTGCCTCCCACGGCGGAGAACCGCGAAAAAGAGGGCGAGGTCAAGGTGCTTGCCACCGACATCGACGTGTTCGCCTGCGGGCGCATCGTCGAGACCGCCGTCTTGGACAGGGGCGAGCAAAAGCGCCGCCTGCCGCGCGAAGAGACCGTCGCACGTGCGCGGGCGCGTCTGGGAGAGGGCGGCTACAACATCCTCCACAACAACTGCGAGCATTTTGTCAACGCCTGCGTTTTCGGTCAGGCGCGGTGCGAGCAGGAGGAGGACGTGCGCCGTCGCTGGCTCAACCGTCCCGTCTGTGATATCTATCTGGCGGTCATCCCCGAGGGCGTCGACGACGCGGGAATCTATCCCCCGCGAAGAAAAAGCGAGATCAACGCGATCGCGTCCGAGCGCCTGCGCAACGAAGCGCGCTTCCTCTGGAAGCTGCTCGCCGCAGCGGCGAAGCGCTCCTTCCGAACGGACTTGGAGAACGCCGAGCTCAAACGCAAGCTCGGCGGCAAATGGGTGAGCGGGAAGTTCTTCTTTTCGCTTTGTGCGGAAAACGGCGTTGCCGCCGTCGCCGTCTCCAACGCGGACGTCACCGTCTCATTGGGCGATGAAGCGGGGGCGGGACGAACCCTGAAAAGCCCGCGCATCACCGTCGCCGTCTCGGGCAAAAACGCCGCCGCTGCCAAGTATTTCCGCGTGCGGGACGGCGCCGTCACCCTGATGGGCGACGCGAATTTTGAGTAGGAGGTTGTCACCATGGCGCCTTGGGCGATCATTGTCGTCGCGGCGCTCGCGGCATTCGTCATCTTTCTCGCCGCGCCCGCGCTGCTGATCTTTTTCGCGGTGTTCTACCGCAAGAAGGCGATCCCCTTTGAACAGTATGACCTCGAAAAATTTAAAGGACACTATTACATCCCCTATCTCGGCAGGATCGCCGCGGCGCGCGGGGCGCTGCAGGCATACGACCATGTCGAGGTCGAGACGATCTCCCGCGACGGCTTGACGCTGCGCGGCGATTGGTACGACCGGGGCAGCCGCCGCACAGCCGTCCTCTTTCACGGCATCGGCGCCGAGATGTACACCAACCTGTCGGCGCAGGCGCTGTTCCTTACCCGCTGCGGCTTCAATGTGCTGCTGACCTGCAACCGCGCCCACGGAAAGAGCGAAGGGCGCTTTACCACGATCGGTCTGCGCGAGCGCGAGGACGTGGTGTCGTGGGTGCAGTGGGCGGAGGAACACGGCGCGGACGAGATTTTGCTCTACGGCGTATCGATGGGCGCTTCCATGGTCGCCTATGCCTCCGACCGGCTGAAAAACACCGCCGTGAAAGCCATGGTCATCGACAGCGGCTTTTACTCGGTGTATGAACAGATGAAGCGCGACGCGCACAAGAACCACATCCCCGGCATCATGGTGCCCGCGCAGTGGCTGCTGGCAAAGCTCTTTCTGCGTGTCGATTTGAAGGAAGCGACAGCCGACACGCTCAGGCGCGCCGAAACGCCCGCCTTCTTCCTCCACGGCACCGCCGACGAGACCGTCGAATGCCGCTGGTGCCAAATCAATTATGAAGCCTGCGCCGCGCCCAAGGAGCTGCTGCTCGCGGAGGACGCGCCGCACACCCTGAGCATCCTCAGGGATCCCGAAACAGTCGAAAAAAGGCTGAAAAGCTTTTTTGCCCAATATTTTACCAATGCAAAGGAAGGAAAGTCATGAACAAATTTGTTATTATCGCGGACGGTACCTGCGACCTCAGCGAGGACCTGCTCAAAGAATTCGACATCAAGGTCGTGCTCGGCTTTTTCCGTCAGCCCGACGGAACCGAGTGCTCCCAGTTTTTGAGCTGGAAGGACTGCACCCGCGAGGAATTCTACAATAAACTCAAAAAGAATCCCACCGGCTACTCCACCTCTCCCGCCAATCCCGACATGTTCGCCGCCGCGTTCCGCGAGTATGCCCGGCAGGGCTGCGACATGCTGGTGCTCACGATGTCCTCGGGCATGAGCGGCACCTACAACTTCGCCTGCGCCGGCCGCGACGCCGTCGCGCAGGACTTTCCGAACGTGAAGATCAATGTGATCGACTCCCTGCGCTTCGGCCCCGGCTTCGGCTTGATCGCGATCTACGCCTCCATGCTCCGAAAAGAGGGCAAGGGTCTGCAGGAGGTCACCTCCCGGATCGAGGAGAACAAGTGCCGCTTCCATCAGGCCGGCTGGCTGGATGACCTTTCCTTCGTCGCCAAGCAGGGCAGGGTCAATCACGCCGCCGCGCTCATGGGCACCATCGTCGGCATCAAGCCCATCGGCGAATTCGACTACAACGGCATGACCACCGTCATCGGCAAGGCGAAGGGCGCCAAGAAAGCCTACGCCGTGCTGCTCAAATATATTGCCGCCACGATCGAGAACCCGCAGGAGCAGGTCATCTTCATCGCGCAGACCAATCGTCTGGCACAGGCGGAGAAATTCAAGCAGATGATCGAGGAGACAATCAAGCCCAAGGCGGTGCGCATCATGGATGTGTTCCCCGGCACGGGCATCAACGTCGGTCCCGGCTTGATGGCGGCATACTACATGGGAACGCCGATCACCGAGGGGCTGACAAAAGAAAAAGAACTGATGAACCGGTTCCTCAATACAGCGGAGTGATTTGACACGATATGAGTACGAAACGGATCAACGGCTTTCAGCTGGAGCAAATGCTCAAAAACGGGCTTGCCAACCTGCAAAGGCAGGAGGAGGAGATCAACCGCCTCAACGTCTTTCCCGTCTCGGACGGCGACACCGGCACCAACATGCGCCTGACGCTCGACAACGGCATCCGCTTTGCCAAGACCAAGATGAACGCGGGCGATTATCTCAGGCAGCTCAGCGAGGGTATGCTGCTGGGCGCGCGCGGCAATTCGGGCGTGATCCTGTCGCAGTTCTTCAAGGGCTTTTATGTCGAGCAGTCGCGCTGCGCGCAGCTTGGCGTGGGCGAGCTGCGCAACGGGCTGATCAGGGGCTACCGCACCGCCTACAGCGCCGTGGTCAAGCCCGCCGAGGGCACCATCCTCACCGTCACCCGCGAGGGCATCGAGCATATCCGCTCACAGCTGACCCGTAACACCACCGTGGAGCAGCTCTTTTCGATGTATATCGCCGAGATGAAAAAGACCCTCGCCATGACCCCCGAGATGCTGCCTGTCCTCAAGGAGGCGGGCGTGGTGGACAGCGGCGCGCTGGGCTTCATCGCGATCGCGGAGGGCATGCTGAAATACCTCTTCGGCGAGATCATGCTGCCCGAGGAGAAGGATGAGCAGAAGCCGCCCAAGCAGGTCGACCTCGGCTTGTTCAACGAGGACAGCCCCTTTGAGGACGGCTATTGCATGGAGTTCATCCTCCAGCTGATGAACGCGCCGAAATACAACCGCCACTTCCGCATCAGCGCCTATATCGAGGACTTAAAGCTCTACGGCAACTCGATCGTCGCGGTTCAGGACGGCAAGCGCGTCAAGGTGCACATCCACACCCTGATCCCCGCGAAGATCATCACGCTGAGTCAGGAGTTCGGCGAATTTCTGACCTTCAAGCTGGAAAATATGCAGGTGCAGCACAACGAGCACGACAAGGAGCTGAAGGCTACCAAGCGGCACAAGCTGCTGGCAGTCGTGGCGGTGGTCAACGGCGAGGGCATGAAGAAGCTGTTCCGCGATCTCGGCTGCGACGTCGTGATCGACGGCGGCGCGACGATGAACACCTCCTCTCAGGAGTTCATCGACGCCTTTGCGCAGCTCGACGCCGACGCCGTCGCGGTGCTGCCCAACAACCCCAACGTCATTCTGGCTGCCGAGCAGGCGGTGAAGCTCTACGGCGCGGACAACATCACGGTGCTGCCGTCGCGCAGCGTCGCCGAGGGCTACTTTGCCGTCGCGATGGACGTCAAGAACAGCGACGATATCGCCTTCCGCATCCGGGAGATGCGCGACGGCATGCAGAATACGCTGTCGCTCTGTGAGACGACCGCCTCGCGCGATTACGCCTATCACGAGATCAGCTGCAAGAAGGGCGAGGAGATCCTGTTGATCGACCATCGGCTCGTCTGCGTCAACACCGACCGGAAGCAGGCGATCCTCGACGGTTTAGCCACCGTGGAGGACATGGACGAGCGCGAGGCGTGCGTCGTGTTCCGCGGAGAGGATGTCGGCGAGGAGGAGGAGGACGAGCTGCGCGAGGCATTGGAGGAGCGGTATCCGATGCTGGAGACGGAGTTCGTCGACGGCGGCCAGCAGATCTATCACTGGATTATCGGACTCGCCTGACCCCGTCGCCCGGAAAACAAGCAACGCAAAACGGAGACCTTATGAATATTTGGATTTGGATTTTGATTTGGACGGCGTTTTTCTTTCTCGTATTGGCGCCGCTGGTGATCATTCCCACGGGGATGTATGTCATCCTGCTCGTGCGCACCCGCAAAAGCAAGTGGACGCGCAAGTGCAGCCTGCCCCGCGACAAAGAGATCACCGAGATGTTTCACACCGGCATGGACTGGGCAAAGCGGTATGAGGCGCACAAGCGCGAGGTCGACGTGTACAGCGGCAAATATCACCTCTTCGGCGAGTACTTCGACTTCGGATGCGACAGGGCGGCGATCATCATCGCCGGGCGCACCGAAACGCTGCTCTATTCCTACTACTTCGCCGAGCCCTACCGCGAAGCGGGCTATAACGTGCTCGTGATCGACAACCGCTCCCACGGCAAGTCGGACGGCAGGTTCAATTCGCTGGGCTATCATGAGCACCGCGATATCCTGCGCTGGGCGCAGTTTCTGCACGACGACTGCGGCAACCGCCTCGTGTTTCTGCACGGCATCTGCATCGGCGCCTCCAATGCGCTCTTTGCGCTCACCGCCGAGGACTGCCCCGGCTATATGCAGGGCATGGTCGCGGAGGGGATGTTTACCACCTTTTACGAGAGCCTGCGTCTCCACATCAAGGAGCTCAGGCAGCCCACCCAGCCGTCGCTCTTTGCGGTGCGCTCCTACCTGCGCCTGTTCACGGGCTACGACATCAAAAACGACGGTCCGATCTTCCGCATCGACAGGCTGCGCAAGCCCATCCTGATGCTGCAAAGCAAGGAGGACAAATACTCCCTGCCGCACCGCGCCAAGGATCTCTACGCCAAGTGTCCTTCTCCCAAGCGGCTGGTGTATTTCGAGAAGGGCGCGCACTCCCACATCAAGATCAACGCTCCCGCAAAATATGACAAAGTTATTGTTGATTTTTTGCGCGAGATATGCGATAATAAGACTGTACCCGACAGCATCGTCGGCGATACATAACGCCCACCGGACAGCAGCAGCCGGCTCCCTATGACGGCGGCTATGCATCCGTGCAGAACGCGCCCGTTCCGGGCAGCAACCACACGCAGGTGCTGATCTTCGGCATCATCGCGCTGGCGCTGAGCACCTCCGGTCTGGTCGGTCTGATCTTTTCCATCATCGCGATGAAGAAGGCAAAGACTTATTTCGAGACCTTCGGCGATGTCTCCAATCAGGCGCGCATCGGCAAAAGACTCGCCCTTGCGGGACTGATCGTCAGCATCATCTTTACGGTGATCTGGACGTTCTATCTCATCGGTATGGTGATCCTAATCGGCAACAACACACACACCAGCTATCACTATTCATATTATTGATCGACCGCGTTTCGGGGATCGGCTCTTGAGAGCCGGTCCCTTTGGAATATTACCCGTAAAACAGGGCATAACAGAAAGGAAAGCAGGATGAAACAGCAGCTTTCAAAATCCAAGAAGAGAATCAGGAGGGTGAGCGCTATTCTCATCGCGACTGTCCTTTCCTATGTGATCCTGTCCATGGCGGGGTCTGCGGTGGCATTTCAGCTGATCTTTCCGCGCACCGCGACCGTCCGTGCTTTTGAGCTGACCTATGACGATGTCGACAGCAGCCGCTACCCGCGCGAGGAGATCGCATTTCCTTCGGGCGAGAACCTGCTGCGCGGCGTGCTCTATCTGCCGCGGGGAAAGCCCGAGGGCTTGGTGCTGGTGCTCGGCGGGATGAATTCCTGCCTTGACCGCCACCTGCCCGAGATCTGTTATTTTGTCGACTGCGGCTTTGCGGCGGTCGCCTTTGACAACACGGGCGTCGGGCGCAGCGACGGGGCGAATACGGTCGGGATCGCGCAGGCGCGGCTCGACGCGGCGGCAGCCATCGAGTATATCGAGCGGCAGCAGCGATTGCGCAGCCTGCCGCTGATGCTCTACGGGCACTCGCTGGGCGGCTACGCGGCGGCGACGGTGCTGGAGGACGAGAAGGATATCTGCGCGGCGGTCTGTGTGGCGGGGTTTGACTCGCCGAACGGCAACATGCACTACAACGCGAAAAAATATGTCGGCGTGCTCGCCGATGTGCAGTACCCCTTCATGGCGCTGCAAAACCGCTTCCTCTTCGGCGACAAGTCGGATACCTCCGCCGTCAGCGCCATCAACGCGAGCGACAAGCCCGTGATGATCGTCGGCAGTGACAGCGACGAGATCGTCCCCGCGCAGATCAGCATCCTCAACCGGGCGGGGGAGATCACAAACCCGCACGCGGTCTGTGTGGAGATCAAGGAACAATACCGCGGTGCGCACAGCGCGGCATGGCTGAGCGCCGACGCGGCGAAATACCTTGCCGAGACGGAAAACCCGACGGACAAGCGCCGCGCGAACGCGCTGGACGAGGGCTTCATGCAGCGCGTCGTAGCGTTTTACCGATCGGCGGTCAACTAAATTATGAAACACCGAGGGCGTGCGAGATGATCGCACGCCCTCGGTGTTTTAGGAACGGACAATACATTGACCCAACAGCTCTCCGACCTTGTCGTGATAGATCAGATCCGCCTGACGGTCAAACGGCGTCTTGTCGCGGTTGATCAGGACGACCGTGTCGCCGCGGAAATAGCGGATAAAGCCCGCCGCGGGGTAGACCGTGAGGCTGGTGCCCGCGATGATCAGCGTGTCCGCCTGCATGATGGCGTTCAGCGCGCCGTTGACGGTGCTGTCGTCAAGCCCCTCCTCATAGAGCACGACGTCGGGCTTGATGACGCCGCCGCAGTCGCAGGTCGGCACCCCGCGGCTGTTCTTGATGAATTCCGCCGAATAGAATTTGCGGCATCTGCGGCAGTGGTTGCGCAGAACGCTGCCGTGCAGCTCATAGACGCGCCTGCTGCCCGCCGCCTGATGAAGTCCGTCGATGTTCTGGGTGACGACCGCCAGCAGCTTGCCCGCGCGCTCCAGCTCGGCGAGCTTGAAATGCGCCTTGTTGGGCTTTTTGTCGAGACAGAGCATTTTGTCGCGGTAGAAGCGGTAGAACTCGTCGGTGTGCCGCTCGAAAAAGGTGTGGCTGAGGATCTCCTCGGGCGGATAGTCGTACTTTTGGTTGTACAGGCCGTCCACGCTGCGAAAATCGGGGATCCCGCTTTCGGTGCTGACGCCCGCTCCGCCGAAAAAGACGATCCGTCTGCTTTTGTCGATGACCTCCTGCAATTGTTCGATGGTGTTCATAGGCAAAACCTCCGTAAAAAACTCAATTATATTATAGCCCCTGCGCAACATGAAATCAATCATATTTTGCACAAAAGCGGGATTTGCGCTCGTTAAAAAAATAACATAAAATATCCTGCGCGACTCCTGCTAAAACACTTGAAAAATTGAGCAAGTTGTGGTAGAATTATCTTGATACTATGGGATTTTGGGGTATTTTGACACAAAATCTGTAGAACAATTCACTATTTCCATCAGAATGGAGTTGATTTTCAATGGCAAGAAGCGCAGGAATTCTCCTTTCGATCACTTCGCTTCCGTCCCCCTACGGCATCGGTACCATCGGTAAGGAAGCCCGTGCATTCGCGGACTTCTTAAAGAAGGCGGGACAGAAGGTTTGGCAGATCCTTCCTGTCGGTCCGACCAGCTACGGCGACTCGCCGTATCAGTCATTCTCAACCTATGCGGGCAATCCCTACCTCATCGACCTCGACACCTTGGCGGAAGAGGGTCTGGTGACCAAGGAACAGCTTGACAGCTTTGACTGGGGCGCCAGTGACAAAGAGGTTGACTATGAAAAAATCTATAACAGCAGATTCAAAGTGCTGCGTATCGCTTTTGAGACCTTCAAGAGCAGAGACACCAAGGACAGGGAGCACAGGAAATACCGCGCCTTCGTCCGCAAGAACAACAAGTGGCTCAAGAATTACGCCCTTTACATGGCTGTCAAGAACAGCTTTGACATGGTGTCGTGGACCGAGTGGCCCGAGGATATCAAAATGCGCGAGGAGGTGGCTGTCCGCCGCTATGAGCGCAGCCTGAGAAACGATGTGAACTTCTGGAAGTATGTCCAGTTCAAGTTCTATGAGCAGTGGGAGGCATTCCGCGCCTATGTCAACAGCCTCGGCATCAAGATTTTGGGCGACATGCCCATCTATGTCGCGATGGACAGCGCCGATACCTGGGCGAATCCCGAGCTGTTCCAGCTCTATGACGACGGCGACCCCATCGCCGTGGCAGGCTGCCCGCCCGATTATTTCTCACAGACAGGTCAGCTCTGGGGCAACCCGCTCTATGACTGGGACTACCTCAAGGAGACCGGCTATGAGTGGTGGTTCGAGCGCATCGCCGCCGCCAGCAAGCTCTACGACATCACCCGCATCGACCACTTCCGCGCGTTCGCCAGCTACTATTCCATCCCCTATCCCGCCGAGAACGCCATCAACGGCAAGTGGATCGAGGGCCCGCGCATCGAGTTCTTCCGCATGATGGAGAAGGCGCTGGGCAAGATCGAGATCGTCGCCGAGGACCTCGGCACCCTGACGCCCGACGTCACCGAGCTGATGGAGCAGACGGGCTATCCGGGCATGAAGGTGCTGGAGTTCGCCTTCGACAGCGGCGAGGAAAACGACTATCTGCCGCATAACTACACCAACAACTGCGTCGTTTACACCGGCACGCACGACAACGACACCATCATGGGCTGGCTGGAGACCGCCAAGCCCGAGGATGTGAAATACGCCAGAGAATACTGCAAGATGGCGCCCGACGAGCCGTTCAACTGGGGTCTGATCCGCACCGCCTACCAAAGCAAGGCGGATATGGCGATCATTCCCATGCAGGATCTGCTGGGCCTTGGCAAAGAGGCGAGAATGAATACACCCTCAACACTGGGCGGCAACTGGACCTGGAGAGCAGACGACACCATGTTCAGCGACGACCTTGCCGATACATTAAAAACAATGTCTGCCAACAGCGGACGATTGGAGGATTAATTGATTATGATTGGAACTGCTAACGCTATTATGAAAAAGCTTGAGCTCATCGCTCAGTCCACCTACTGCAAAACCGTTGAGGAGCTGACTCCTTCCGAGCTGCACCTCGCTCTCGGCAAGGCTGTGATGGGCGAAATCGCCCCCAACTGGGCAAAGAGCAAGGCGAACCATGACGCACAGAGAAGAGCCTACTATTTCTCGGCGGAATTCCTCATGGGCAGAATGATGTACAACAACCTCTATTGCCTCGGCGTGCTCGACAGCGTCAAGAAGCTGCTCGCCAAGAAGGATGTCGACATCAACGTGTTCGAGGATATCGACGACGCGGCGCTCGGCAACGGCGGTCTCGGCAGACTGGCTGCCTGCTACCTCGATTCCGCGGCGACTCAGGAGGTCCCGCTGGACGGCTACGGCATCCGCTATAAGTACGGTCTGTTCAAGCAGCTGATCAAGGACGGCTATCAGGTAGAGGAAGCCGACAACTGGCAGCGCTTCGACGATCCGTGGTGCATCCGCAGGGAGGACGAGGCGGTTTATGTCTCCTTCAAGGATCAGACCGTCAAGGCAGTGCCCTATGACATGGCTGTCATCGGCTGCAAGACCGAGAACATCAACACCCTCAGACTGTGGCAGGCAGAGGCTTGCAACGAGTTTGATTTCACCGCCTTCAACAACTTCAAATACGATGAGGCTGTCAAGGAGAAGAACGACGCCGAGAACATCTCGAAGGTCCTCTATCCCAACGACAACGAGGACGCCGGCAAGGTGCTCCGCCTCAAGCAGCAGTATTTCTTCTGCTCCGCGTCCCTGCAGGACATCATGCGCCGCTATAAGGCAAAGCACAACAACAATTTCAGCTTCTTCGCGCAGGAGAACGCCATCCAGCTCAACGATACCCATCCCGTATCCTGCGTTCCCGAGCTGGTTCGCCTGCTGATGAACGAGGGCATGAGCTTTGACGAGGCGTTTGACATCGCCCGCAAGACCTGCTCCTACACCAACCACACCGTCCTCAGCGAAGCGCTTGAAAAATGGCAGGCTTCCCTGATGAATCAGGTCATCCCCGAGATCTACAACATCATCTGCCTGATCGCCAACAAGTGCCAGGAAGAGCTGCTCGCAAAGGGCGTCTCCAACGACATGCGCAGAAACATGCGCATCATCGACGGCAACACCGTCCATATGGCGCGTCTTGCCACCTATGCCGGCACCTATGTCAACGGCGTGGCGCAGCTGCACACCGAGATCCTCAAGGACGATCTGCTCAAGGAGTGGTATCAGATCTATCCCGAGCGCTTCCTCAACAAGACCAACGGCATCACCCAGCGCCGCTGGCTGGGACTTTGCAACCCCGAGCTGAGCAAGCTGATCACCAAGAAGGTCGGTTCCGACGACTGGCTGATCGACCTGAGCAAGCTGGGCGTGCTCAACGACTGCTGCGACGACGCGACCATCGACGCCTTCAACCAGATCAAGGCGGAGAAGAAGAGACAGCTCGCCGCTTACATCAAGAAGATGGACGGCTTTGACGTCAATCCCGACACCATCTTTGACGTACAGGTCAAGCGCCTGCACGAGTACAAGAGACAGCTGCTCAACGCGTTCTCCATCGTGGCGATCTACTTCCGTCTCAAGGCGGGCGATCTTCCCACCTGGACGCCCACGACCTTCATCTTCGGCGCCAAGGCGGCTCCCGGCTATGCCAGAGCGAAGGCGATCATCAAGTACATCACCGAGATCGCGAACCTCGTCAACAACGATCCCGACACCAAGGACAAGCTCAGCGTTTACTTCATCTCCAACTACAATGTCTCCTATGCGGAGAAGATCGTCGTCGCGGCGGATATTTCCGAGCAGACCTCTACCGCAGGTCTGGAGGCTTCCGGTACCGGCAACATGAAGTTCATGCTCAACGGTGCGGTCACCCTCGGCACCTGGGACGGCGCGAACATCGAGATCGCCGAGTGCGCAGGCGTTGAGAACGAGTACATCTTCGGCGCGCGCGTCGAGGAGATCACCGCGCTCAAGAAGGGCGGCTACAATCCCAAGGCGATCATCGAGAACAACGAAGAGCTGCGCAAGGTCGTCGGTACGCTGATCGACGGCACCTTCGACGACGGCGGCGCCAAGGGTCCCGGCAGCTTCGGCGAGCTGTATGATGCACTGACCAAGGGCACACACTGGCACGATCCCGACCATTACTTCCTCATGCGCGACCTTCCCGAGTACATCGAGACCAAGATCCGCGCGAACGCCGACTATGCAAACCGCAGAGAGTTCGGCAGAAAGTGCCTCAAGAACGTCGCGAACGCGGGCAAGTTCTCCTCCGACAGAGCGATCCTCGAATACGCCGACGAGATCTGGCACGTTTCCCATAAATAAGCGCTCAGGCGCCCGGCGGACAGTGAGGGTGAAAGCCTGCGTCTGCCGTGAAAATTGAATCGAACAAACAACCAAAGGGCTGCCGTAATCATATACGGCAGCCCATCTTTCAGTGCAAATTTGTATATAATAGATATTGATATTGTGCCCATAAGTTGGTATAATGAATGTAATAAGATTGTTCCGAAATGATCATTCTTTTTGGATAATCTATTTATCAACCGGATGCTCACTCCGGGGTGCGCACCGACAGAGAGAAGAACGTGAAAAACAAAACGCGCCGGCAGCTTGCAGTCCGAAACGGCTTTCGCCCGGCGCAGAAAGCGTCCGAGGACGCACAAGGAAAGGAAGTTTTGAACATGCAAAGGAAAACCATCAGCCTTGTGCTGTGCCTGACCTTGCTGGTCTCGATGATCGCATTCGCGGTTCCCTCCGCGAGCGCCGCGACCGTCGATTCCGCATCGGCAGGCTACAGCCGTATCGAAAGTGCAGACGATTTCTCTTGGGACAACGTCAACATGTACTTTCTCTTGACCGACCGTTTTTATAACGGAAACACCTCGAACGACCACGCCTACGGACGTGCCTGCGACGCGAACGGTCAGCCGCTTGCGGGCTGGCAGAGCAATCCCGGCACCTTCCACGGCGGCGACTTCGCGGGTCTGACACAGAAGATCAACGAGGGCTACTTCAATGACATGGGCGTCAACGCCATCTGGATCTCCGCTCCCTATGAGCAGATCCACGGCTATGTCACCCCCGGCGACCCCAACGATTTCTCCCACTACTCCTACCACGGCTACTACACGCTCGACTACACCGAGACCGACGCCAACTTCGGCACCAAGGCGGAGTTTAAGACAATGGTCGACGCCGCGCACGCGCACGGCATCCGCGTCGTCATGGACGTCGTCATGAACCACGCCGGCTACAACACCATCAAGGACATGCTCGAATACAACTTCGGCTCCTTCAAGGATCAGGCGGCGGCGACCTCTTACCTCTACAAGCTCACGGGCGTCAACGACCTGCACAGTACCGTCGACTATAAAAACTCCGAGGAGTCTTGGGGACGTTGGTGGAGCAACGACTGGATCCGCAGCGGTCTGCCCGGCTATGAGGAGGGCAGCGGCGAAGTGACCGGTTGCGTAGCGGGTCTGCCCGACTTCCGCACCGAATCCACCAAGCAGGTCTCCATCCCGCCCATCCTGAAAACCAAGTGGCAGAAGGAAGGCACCTATAACCAAAAGGTCGCCAAATACGGCAGCTCCGGCACGGTTTCGGATTACCTGACCACATGGCTCGCCGAGTGGGTCGAGACCTACGGCGTCGACGGCTTCCGCTGCGACACCGCCAAGCACGTAGAGCTTGGCTCCTGGAAAAAGCTCAAAAACAAGTGCGTCGCCGCGCTCAAAACGTGGAGACAGAACAATCCCACCGCAGACGGCGCCGACTGGGACGAGGACTTCTGGATGACGGGCGAATGCTGGGGCTATAAAAGCGGCTACGGTTCCTACTACTCCGACGGCGGCTTTGACTCCATGATCAGCTTCTCCATCACCGGCAACGTTTCGGCGAATCCCGGCGGTCTCGGCGGCCCCGAGTCCATCGACGGCATGTATTCCTCCTACGCCGCCGATATCAACACGAATCCCGACTACAACCTGCTCTCTTACCTCTCCTCGCACGACACGGGTCTGGTGCGTCAGAATTCCTACTGGCAGGGCACGGCGTTCCAGCTTTTGCCCGGCGGCATCCAGATCTTCTACGGCGATGAGACCGCGCGTCCTCTGCTGACCAACGTCCCTGTCGGCGGCGACGGCCACGCGGTCAGAAGCGATATGAACTGGGGACAGAACGCCGACCTGCGCACCCACTGGGCGAAAGTCGGCAAATTCCGCGCAAACCATGTTGCGGTCGGCGCGGGCGCGCATCAGCTCATCTCCTCCTACAGCTCCTCGACGGGCTACACCTTCGCGCGCACCTATCTGGACGATAATGTCACCGACGGCGTCATCTGCTGCATCGGTGCACCCGTGAACCAGCAGATCGCGGTCGACGTTTCCTCCATGTGGGGCAACGGCAAGACCGTCACCAACGAATACGACGGCACCACTGCGGTGGTCACCAACGGCAAGGCGACCTTTAACTCCGGCGCACAGGGCGTCATCCTGATCTCGGGCCCGCAGTCCACGATCGCCATGTCCCTCACCGGCAAGCCCGCGTTCTACGATCAGGAAGAAGTCTCCCTCAAGCTGCGCGGCGCAGACTATGCGATGGTCTCCGTCGACGGCGGCACACCGTTCCGCGTAACGGACGGTCAGGTGTTCTCCATCGGCAATGATATTGCTGTCGGCACGGTGTTTGAAGTCGTCGTCACCGCCACCAACGCGACCGAGACCGTCGAAAAGACCTTCAAGTTCAAGAAGAAGGATCCCGACGCGGTCACCCGCATCTACTTCGATAACTCCTCCTACAACTGGTCAAAGGTCAACGCCTATGTCTACGACGACTCCGGCGCCGAGGTCGTGGAAAACGGCGCCTGGCCCGGCAGTGAGATGACATATGACAGCGAAAAAGGTCTGTATGTCTATGAGGTCGATGAAGACTTGGCAGACACCGGCGCGGTCGTGTTCAACAACGGCACCGACCAGTATCCCCCCAAGGGCGTCAGACTGGACATCAACGGCAGCGACAAGATCCTGATCCAAAAAACCGTGTGGAAGGAATATGAGGGCGAGATCGTCCAGCCCACCGATCCGCCTGCACCCGGCACCCAGCGCACCATCTACCTCGACGCGGGCAAGTTCAACGCCGGTTCTCCCAAATGTTATGTTTGGATCAAGGGTACCAAGACCGATCTTGACCCATGGCCCGGCACCACGATGGTTGCGGCTCCCGAAATGGGCGCGAACTTCTATAAGCTGACCTGCGACGCAAAATATAACTGCTGCATCTTCACCAACAACGGCGGCGGTCTCTGCGGGGATCAGGATATCCCGTACCTCAAGGCGATGTACGACGGCACATGGCACGAGGTAAAGGATTCCGATCCCTCCGATCCTACCGACCCGACCAATCCCACCGGACCCATTTTCGGCAGACGGATCCTGATCGGCGACAGCGACCTCAACGACAGGGTGGACATCAAGGATGTCACCGCCATTCAGCGTCATCTGGCAGATCTCGGCACATTGACCGGCGACGCGCTGATCGCGGCGGACGTCGACGTCAGCAAAAACGTCACCATCTTGGACGGCACGCTGATCCAGATGTACCTCGTGGAGATCGACAGGGACGACAACCACACGGGCGAGCTTGTCTATGTCGAGGATCCCACCGACCCGACCGAGCCCACCGAACCGACCAATCCCACACAGCCTGCGGGTCAGAGAACCATCTATCTCGACGGCGCAAAGTTCGGCACCACCACTCCCTATGTGTATGTGTGGAAGAAGGGACAAACGGAGAACATGGGCGCTTTCCCGGGCAAACCGATGACAGCTGTCGGCAACGGCATCTACAGCTACACCTGCCCCGAGGAATACAACTGCTGCATATTCAGCAAGGACGGCGGCGACAAAAGCAAGATCAGCGGCGATCTTGATATCCCCTACACAAGCGCACTGTATAACGGAAGCTGGAGTCAGTACAGCGGCTCGAACGACCCGACGACACCCACCACACCGCCCGACCCGGCAAATTCGGTCACGCTGGTCAACGGCAGCTTCGTTGATCCGCAGAAGGGTCAGGATTGGTACGCGTGGACATGGAACAATGACTCGGACGGCAGATGGATTTCCGGCACGGGCGACGCGAACGCGTATGTCTTTACCGGCGAATTCGGCGCCAAGATCCTCTTTGTCAGAGTCCCTGTGGGAGAGGATCCCAGCTGGAATCCCAGAAACATCTACAACCAGACGCCCGACTTAGACACCAAGCTCGGCGGCACCTATGTCATCGACCACTGGTACGGCGGCAACTGGCAATAATCAATAGAATAAAATGATCTTAGGAGCGGACGCAAGTCCGCTCCTATTATTATCGCCGAGGGAAACGTGACGTTCCATCCAATCCGCGAGTGAAAAGATTATAGAAATAATAACCTTTATAGCCCACGTTATAACGCCCGCGTGTCGCGGGAGCCAATCCGCGAGTGAAAAGATTATAGAAATAATAACCTTTATAGCCCGCGCTATAACGCAGGCATGACGGTTACCGTCCAAACAAACTTTGCACGCGTGGGTAAAGCGCCCACCGGCGTAAATGACGCTTGCGTTTGCGTTGAATCTGTATTATAATAGATAATGGAGTTTTATAAGGAGAGGTGTCCTATGGAGAAGAAAAAGGTTCGCGTGCAAATCGAAGGGCGCAATTACACCGTGATCACCGTCGAGGACGAGAGCTATGTGGAGGGCGTCGCCGCCGAGGTGAGCGAGAGCATCCGCCATGCGACCCAGACGGGCAGGAATCTTGACACCCGCGACTGCGCGGTGCTGGCGGCGATGGACTTCTGCGACGACCGCCACAAGGCGGAGCGCAGGAATGCCGAGCTGGTCGAGAAGGCGGATCAGATCATCCGCCAGTCTGCCGAGCTTGCCAGACAGTGCAAGGAGTACAAGATCAAGCTCGCCGAGGCGCTGACCGAGAAAACCAATCAAACCGAGCTTGCGCGGCAGTGCGCCGAATACAAGACCAAGCTGGCGTCTGCCATCAACGAGAACACCAACCTGACCAAGCGCATCAAGGCGCTGGAGGAACAGCTCCGTCAGCTTCTCCGCGAAAACGAATCGCTGAAAAAGACTGCCGACTCAAAGCCTCTTGAAAACGAAAAGAAATTTGAGAAAACCGTCCGCGACAAAAAGAATGAAAAGCTGATGGGATATGTACCCATGCGGCAGTATTCGCTGTTTGAGGAAGAGGCGGACGGAAAGAACAAGCCGCAAAAGAAAAATGGAAAAAATTGAGATATTAGCGCCCGCAGGCGGCTTTGACAGCGTGCTCGCCGCCGTGCGTTCGGGCGCGGACGCGGTGTACTTGGGCGAAAAGCGGTTTTCCGCGCGCGCCTCGGCAAAGAATTTCTCCGACGAGGAGCTGCGGCAGGCGACCGCCTACTGCCACATCCACGGCGTCAAGGTTTATGTCACCCTGAATACGATCGTCTTTGACGAGGAGTTTTCCTCGCTCGCCGACGCGATCAAGGCGGCGGCGCGTGCCGATGTCGACGCGCTGATCGTCCAGAACATGGGCGTCGCGCGGCTGGCAAAGCAGATCGCGCCCGACCTGCCGCTGCACGCCTCCACCCAGATGAGCGTGCACACCGCGGCGGGCGTACGCGCGCTCTGTGAGATGGGCTTTCGCCGCGTGGTGCTCGCCCGCGAGATGACCCGCGCCGAGATCAAAAAGGCGGCGCAGATCCCCGTCGAGATGGAGGTGTTCGTCCACGGCGCGCTGTGCATGTGCGTTTCGGGACAGTGCTATTTCAGCGCCATGCTCGGCTCCCGCAGCGGCAACCGCGGCGCCTGCGCCCAGACCTGCCGCCTGCCCTTTTCCGTCAACCGTCAGAAGGGCGGTCACGCGCTCAGCCTGAAGGACAACAGCCTGATCGGTCATTTGAACGAGCTGCAGGCGCTCGGCGTCGCCTCGGCGAAGATCGAGGGCAGAATGAAGCGCCCCGAGTATGTCGCTGCCGCCGTGCGCGCCTGTGTGGAGCAGCGCGACCTCGGCTGTATCAGCGACCGGACCGCCGAGGAGCTGCGCGGTGTCTTCTCGCGCACGGGCTTCACCGACGGATATTATACCGACAGGCGCGGCAGAGGGATGTTCGGCACCCGCACCCGCGACGATGTGGTGTCAGCCGACGAAAAGCTGCTGGCGGGTATTCGTCAGCGCTGCAAGGACGAGCGGCAGCATGTTCCCCTTACGGGCAGCTTTTTCGCCGCGATAGGGGAGAGAGCCGTTTTGCGGCTGAGCGACGGCGTGCACACGGTCGAGGCGATCTCGGACTGCGCGGCGCAGCCTGCCGAGCGGACGCCGCTCTCGGAGGAGAAATGCCGCGCCCAGCTTGCTAAGACGGGCGGCACGGCGTACCGCATGGAAACGCTTTCCGTCCATTTGGACGAAGGGGTGTCCCTGCCGCTCTCCGCGCTCAACAGCCTGCGGCGCGATTCTCTCAGCCGGCTTGATAACCTGCGCGCCGTTTGGCACCGCTACACTGTCAACGACATCGACATCGCGCCGCCGCAGCCCTACCGCCCGGAGAAGCAGAGTCTGCGCGTCAGTGTGCCGAAAACCAAGCTCGGCGCAGGCTTTCGCGCCTGTGAGCGCGTATTTGTGCCGCTCTTTTCCGATGTGCGCGAGTGGGAGCGCCTGCGCAGGGAGGGCTTTTCGATCGGCGTTGAGATCCCGCGCGGCATGTTCGGCAGAGAGGAACAGATCGACCGTCAGCTCGCCCGCGCGAAGGAAGCGGGCGTCACCCATGCGCTCTGCCACAACATCGGCGCGCTGTATCAGGCGAAGCAGCACGGCTTCACCCTGCACGGCGGCTTCGGGCTGAACCTGTGCAACACCTACGACCTGCTGTGGGCGGAGGAGTACGGGATGACCGACGTCGAGCTGAGCTTGGAGCTGACCTTTGCCCGCGTCAACCGCCTCGGCGGCAAGATCGGCAGGGGCGTGATCAGCTATGGCTACCTGCCGCTCATGCTCTGCCGCAACTGCCCCGCAAAGAGCGTCGGGCTGGATTGCAAATCTTGCAAAAACAAGTCATTTATGACGGACAGACAGGGCAAGCGGTTTTTCCTGCGCTGCGACGGCAACTGCACCGAGGTGCTCAATTGCGTGCCGCTCTATATTGCGGAGGAAGAAATTTCCAAGGTTTCCACATCCTTCCGCATGTGGCGGTTCAGTGTGGAAAACCATGTGGAAAACGTGGAAAACATACGGGAAATCCATGACTTTTCCATGTTGAAAGAAAAATTCACCCGCGGATTGACACAGCGCGGTGTGGAATAAAGATTTTATTACGCTAAATCGCTCAAATTTTCAAAAGCGAAAAATAGATTTTTCCCGCGCGGAAAATACGCCGCGCCAATATTCCGAAGGATAATTACCCATTGGAATTATCAAAAAGAAAATAATTACAGCTTGCAAAAAACGCTAAATCATGAAGGGATGACAAAGATGGAATTAAAAATCAAAAAGCTCAGAGAGGGCGGGCGCATCCCGCAGCGCGCCACCGACGGTTCCGCAGGCATGGATCTGTACGCCTGCATCGATAAGGCGCTCACCCTCGCGCCGCAGCAGCTCACCGTGATCCCCACGGGCATCGCCATCGAGCTGCCCGACAACACCTGCGCGGCGTTTCTCTATGCGCGCAGCGGCTTGGGCGTGAAGCACGGCATCTGCCTGTCCAACGGTGTCGGCGTCATCGACAGCGATTACCGCGGCGAGATCTGCGTCGGCTTGTGCAACGTCTCCGACAAGCCCTATACCATCGAGCCGGGCGAGCGCGTCGCTCAGATGGTCATCGCGCCCGTCCTCACCCCCGAGATCATCGAGGTCGCCGAGCTTGGCGACACCGAACGCGGCGCGGGCGGCTTCGGGTCGACGGGCAAAAAGTGATCTGTGCGCCGCAAATCGGCGTCAGCGCGTTCGACAAGCTTTTCTTGCATGTTTCGCGAATTAACGGTATCATACCTATTATATAGATAAAAAGGAGCCAAAACCATGTTCTCATTTTCGAAAGATATCGGCATCGACCTCGGTACCGCCAACACGCTGGTGTGTCTCAAGGGCAAGGGGATCATTCTGCGTGAGCCGTCGGTGGTCGCGGTCGACATCCGCACCGACACCGTGCTGGCGGTCGGTTCACAGGCGAAGGATATGATCGGCAGGACCCCGGGGTCGATCGTCGCGGTGCGTCCGCTCAAGGACGGGGTGATCGCCGATTTTAAGATCACCGCCAAGATGTTGCAGCACTTTATCCGCAAGTCGGTCAAGCCCGGCATTTTCAGCAAGCCGCGCGTCGTCATCTGCATGCCCACGGGCGTGACGGAGGTCGAGCGCAAGGCGGTGGAGGACGCCGCCTATCAGGCGGGCGCCAAGCCGCCCGTCATCCTGATCGAGGAGCCGATGGCGGCGGCGATCGGCGCGGGGCTTCCCGTGGACGAGCCGACGGGCACCATGGTCGTGGACATCGGCGGCGGCACCAGCGAGGTGGCGGTGCTTTCTCTCGGCGACATCGTGACCGCGTGCTCGGTGCGCGTCGCGGGCGACCGCTTTGACGAGGCGATCCTCACCTACATCAAGCGCCACTACAACCTGCTCATCGGCGAGCGCACCGCCGAGGATATCAAGATCAAGATCGGCTCCGCTTACCCCTATGAAAACGAAAAGACCATGGTGGTCAAGGGCAGGAACCTCGTCGACGGTCTGCCCAAGGACATCACCGTCAGCGCCGCCGAGGTGCGCGAGGCGCTTGCCGATCCGCTGAACACCATCGTCGAGGCGATCAAGACCACCTTGGAGAAAACGCCCCCCGAGCTTTCCGCCGACATCATCGACCACGGCATTATGCTGACCGGCGGCGGCGCGCTGCTGCGCGGCATCGACATGCTGGTCATGCAGCAGACGGGCATGCCCGTCCACATCGCCAACCGCCCGCTCGACTGCGTGGTCGACGGCGCGGGCAAGCGGCTGGGCAAGGCGATCGCCAGCAAATATAAGCATAACAGACGATAACCATGAAAAGGAAACAGAATATTCCCTTCCGGGCGCTCGTTGTCACGCTCGCCGTGCTGCTGGTGCTGATCGTGCTGTCGCAGGCGGAGGGCTCTCCCGTCTCGACGGGCATCAACGCCGCTTCCCGGTGGTTGTTCCGGCTCACCGCATCGGCGACGGCCTCGACGGACTCCGCGTCCGCAGAGGAGCTTTCCGCCGAGGTGGAAGCTTTGCGCAAGGAAAACGCCGAGCTGCGCCGTCAGCTCGCCGACTACCTCGATATCAAGAGCGAGAACGAGAAGCTCTGGAAATACTATGAATTAAAAAAAGAGAATCCCTCCTATCAGATCGTGCCTGCCAATGTGATCCGCCGCGACGTGAACGATGATTTCTATTCCTTCACGCTCGACGTCGGCACCTCGGTCGGTGTGCGCCTCAACGCGCCCGTTATCACCGAGATCGGTCTCGTGGGATGGGTCTGTCAGGCGGACGCCGCAAGCTGCAAGGTCAAGACGATCCTGTCTCCCGATACCAAGGCGGGTGTGGAGGACAAGCAGACCGGCGACAGCGGCATCCTCAGCGGCAGCGTCTCGCTCTGCGACCAAAACCTGACGGGCATGAACAACCTCGCCGAGGATCACCGGCTGAAAAAGGGCGATATGGTGGTCACGGCGGGCACGGGCGGCGTCTATCCCGCGGGGCTGCCCGTCGGCGAGGTGCAGTCGATCGAATTCAACAAATATGACGCGACGCGGCGCGCGGTCATCAAGCCCTATGAGGATGTGCGCCGGATCACGGCAGCGGCGGTCATCACGGGCTTTGATTCCTCGGGCAAGGTGGTCAGACAGTGAAGAAGAAAAGACAGCACCCGTTTTTCCGCTACCTGATCTTCGCCGTGGAGATCCTGCTGCTGTGGCTGCTGCAAAGCACGCCTAAGCTGATGCCGTCTGTGCTCGGCGCAACGCCGTTTTTGCTGCTTGCCGCGGCGCTCTCCTTTTCCGTGAATGTCGACGCCGTTCCTGCCGTCGTGCTGGGCGCGGTCTGCGGCGTGCCCGCGGATATCTCCGCTTTCGGCACCGTCGGCTTCTTTTCCGTCGCGACCGTTTTGGTCTGCTACGCGCAGGCGACGGTCGTCGGCACCTATTTTAACCGCAACGCGCTGACGTGCAGCGTGTTTTCCGCAGGCTCCGCAGCGGCGGTGCTCTTCGTCTACTGGCTGCTGTTTCGCGTGTTCGCGGGATATCCCGAGTGCGGGCTGCTGCTGTGGACGCACTATCTGCCGCGTGCGCTTTACACCGCGGTGTGTTTCCTTCCGCTCTATTTTTTCAACCGTTGGATCGTCAAGCATTTGTGAGACTCCCCTGATATTTCGGAAAGGCGGTGATGACCATGAGAAATAAACTGCGCGGCAAGCTGCCGTTCACGGTCTGCGCCGTGCTGGTGCTGATCGCGGCGACGGTGTTTTTGGCGCGGCTCGCCGACTGGCAGCTCTTTCACGGCGCCGAATACCGCCGTCTGGCTTCCCGCTCGACGGGCTACTACGTGGAGACCCCGCCGACGCGCGGTGAGATACTCGACCGCAACGGCGAGGGCATCGTCACCAATATCACCCACTATAAGATCGTGATCGACAAGGTGTACGCCGACGACGGCAGCCTCAACGGCACCCTGCTCAACCTCATGGGGCTGCTTCACCGCACGGGAGACAAGTGGGACGACGCGCTGCCCATCATCCTCTCGGACGGCGTGTTTTCCTTTCAAAAGAACGCCGACGCGCAGCTGGCACAATTGCGTGAAACGCTGGGGGTCGGCGAGGATATCACGGCGGAGGATTGCGTCTCGCTGCTCTGCCGGCGCTATCACATCGACGGGGACTATGACGACGCCGAGCGGCGCGCGCTCTGTTCGGTGCGCTACCACATGGAGCTGACCGGCTATTCCAACACCAATCCCTATACCTTCGCCTCCGATGTCAGCCGCAAGGGCGTGACCGCCGTCAGCGAGAACACCCAAGGCGTCGGCGGTATCGACGTACAGACCTATCTGGTGCGCGGCGCCAAGTCGCCCGACCTTGCGCCCCATGTCGTGGGCGCGCTCGGCGCGATCACCGAGGACGAATACAAGGAGCTGTCCCACAGCCCCAAGCACTATACCATCAACGACACGGTCGGTAAATTCGGCGTGGAGGCGCTGTTCGAGGATGAATTGAAGGGCGAGGGCGGCACCAAGATCATCCAGCGCAATTCAGACGGCGCGATCGTCGAGACCGTCGAGACCGTCGACGCCAAGCCCGGCAACACCGTCTATCTGACGCTGGACGCGAAGCTTCAGCAGATCGCCGTCAAGTCGCTCGCGCAGAACATCCGCGACGCCCGCACCGAGGGCATCACCGTCTGCAAGGAGACCGGCAAGAAGCTTCAGGGCGAGGACTGCAAAAGCGGCGCGGTGGTCATGCTGGACGTCAGCGACTTTTCGGTGCTGGCGGCGGCGAGCTGCCCGACCTATGACCTCAACAAGTACAGCGAGTACGGGGATTATTACACCCGCCTCGCGAACGATAAAACCGCTCCGCTGTACAACCGCGCCTTTTCGGGCACCTTTGCCTGCGGCTCGGTCTTTAAGCCGGTCGTCGCGATGGCGGCGCTGGAGGAGAAGATCATCAAGCCCGGCACCAAGATCTTCTGCACCCAAAAGTACGACTACTATCCCACCAACATCGTCGAGTGCATGCACCGCCACGGCGAGCTGGATCTGCGCGGCGCGCTCACGCAGTCGTGCAACTACTACTTTGCCGAGACGGGCAGACGGCTGGGGATCGATACGATGTACCTCTATGCCGAGAAGTTCGGGCTGGGCGGCTATACGGGCTTGGAGATCGAGGAATCCCGCGGGATGCTGGCGGGGCGCGACAGCAGCAGCTGGATGCCCGGCAACACCGTACAGGCGGCGATCGGTCAGTCCGACAACGCCTTTACGCCCGTGCAGCTCGCCACCTATGCCGCCACGATCGCCAACAACGGCGTGCGCCTGAAAACGCACATCATCAGCAAGATCACCGACTACGAGCGCAAAAAGGTGTTCGCCGATTACAACAAGGCGGAGCAGCTCGACGAGTGCGGCGTTTCCGCCCAAAACCTGAAAACCGTGCAGAACGACATGCTCTCGGTCACCCAAGACCCTTCCGGCACCGCGAATTCCGTGTTCGGCGGCTACCGGGTCAAGGTCGCCGCCAAAACCGGCACCGCCGAGAACTCCGGCTCCGACCACAGCACCTTCATCTGCTATGCGCCCTTTGACAAGCCCCAAGTCGCCGTTGCGGTCGTGCTGGAAAACGGCGTGCGCGGCAAGTATTCCATGCAGGTCGCGAAGGATCTGCTCGACGGATATTTTAGCGGAGAAAAACGGTGATTGGTCGTTATGACTAAAATAATGAAAGTTTTTTTGTCTGATAAAACTGCGAACTTTTATTGCATTTTACAAAAAATTATGATAAGATAAAGCAGAGGTAGTGTAATATGGACAATGTAATCGTTGTTGCATCGGGGAAGGGCGGCACGGGAAAATCGACCGTGTGCATTTGCCTGTCCGTTGCGCTCGTCAAAAAAGGAAAAAAAGTGCTGCTCATTGACTGCGACTGCGGCATGCGCGGCCTTGACATCATGCTTGACATCGAGCAGGATATCCTTTTTGACGCCTCCGACGCGGTCTGCGGCAACTGCAGCTTCGGCGAGGCGATTTACAAGAGCCGCCACAACAAGAATCTCTACCTGATGGCGGCGCCCTTTGACGCGGAAAACGAATTGAGTCCCTCGGTGTTCCGTCAGCTTGTCAACTCGGTGAAGAACAACTTCGATTATGTCGTCATCGATTCGCCCGCGGGCATCAGCTCGGGCTTTGTCACTGCCTGCGCGCCCGCCGACCGGGCGCTGATCGTCACCAATGCCGAGCCGACAAGCGTGCGCGGCGGATTGAAGGTGAGGAAAAAGCTGGAGGCGCTGGGCGTGCGTGATCTGCGGCTGGTCATCAACCGCTTTGACCGCAGGATGTTCCGCAAGCTCGGCTTTTATGACGACCTCGACGCGGTGATCGACGCGTCGCAGACGCAGCTGATCGCGCTGGTGCCGTTTTCCATCGACATCTCCGTCATTATGCAGCGCGGCGCGGCAGGCTTGGAGCAGAGCCCCGCTTTGCAGGTGTTCGACCGTCTTGCCGACAGGCTGGAGGGTATGCGCGTGCCGCTGTTATACCGATAACGCACTCGGTGACCGAGGATTCCGTAATAAATGAGTTTTGTTTGGAGGAAAGAGTATGAATATCGCATTGATTGCACACGACGAGAAAAAAGAGCTCATGGTCCAGTTCTGCATCGCCTACTGCGGCGTTCTCAGCAGAAATAATCTTTGCGCCACCGGCACCACCGGCAAGATGGTGTCCGAGGCGACGGGTCTGTCTATCCAGAAATTCCTCTCGGGCGCGCAGGGCGGCAGCCAGCAGATCGCGGCGCGCATCGCCTGCAACGAAATCGACATGCTCCTGTTCTTCCGCGACCCGCTCAACCAAAAGCCCAACGAGGCGAACGACATGGATATGCTGCGCCTCTGCGATATGCACAACATCCCCGTCGCTACCAATATCGCCACCGCCGAGGTGCTGATCCACGGCTTGGAGCGCGGCGACCTCGACTGGCGCAATATCATCAAATAACATTTTCCCTGCGATTTCGGGCGTGCTTCGGCACGCCCTTTTTTTGCCTATGCACGGCAACGCGCGCTTTCTTGCAAGGGAATCCGCTTGCGGCATTGACTTTTTGCGCGATTTGCGGTATTATCTAATATGAATAGCTATCTGATATAAAAAGGAGGATCGCTTCTTGGACATGTCCGTGATTTTTGATGCGGGCGTGGTGGGGCTGCGCATCATCATGCCCCTGCTCGCCATCGTCATCGTCTATCAGTGCTACGCAGCGATGCGCCGCCGCAGGAGACCCGAAAAACCGCTGGTCTCGCTGTATAACCCCAATTCCGGCGGCATGATCCCTGTCGTGTTCTGGGAGAATTCCATCGGAAGAAGCAAGTCCAGCGATATCGTCATCAACGATCTGTCCGTTTCGCGCAACCACTGCGTACTGCTCAGAAGAAACGCCGGCTGGTTTATCTCCGACGTCGGCTCGCTGTCGGGCACCTTTGTCAACGGCGTCCGCATCCACGGCAGGGCGCAGGTGCTGATTGACGACATCATCACCGTCGGCAAGACCGAATACCAGTTAAAACGCGGCGATGACTTCAATTCTCCGCTGCGCGCGAGCCGTTTCTTTTCCAAGGTCAGCGACAAGCCCGCCATCCAGGCGTGGAAGCTGATGTTCATGATCACGATGTTCCACCTCTTTATGGCGGTGGAGGCGATGTTCTGGAACGACGGCGGGAATGTCTATGCGCCCATGATCCTTTTCGGCGCGCTCGCCGTGGTGGAGTGGGGCTTCTTCTCCGTCTCTTATTTTGCGCTGCGGCGCGTCAACTTTGAGCTGGAATCGCTCGGGTTGTTCTTGACGGGTATCGGCGTCCTGCTGCTGGTGCGGCAGGTGGAGCGCTCGGCATATGTGCAGCTGATCGCGGCGGCGCTGGGTATCGTGCTCTACTGCGTCATCATCAAGTTCATCGAGGATCCCGACCGCAGCGATAAGATCCGCATTCCCATGATGATCATCGCGGTGCTGATGCTCGCGTCCAGCATCGTGCTGGGCAGGGTCACCAACGGCGCGGCAAACTGGGTGTATATCGGCTCGATCTCCTTCCAGCCGTCGGAATTCGTCAAGACCATCTTTATCTTTACCGGTGCGGGCGCGCTGGATAGATTGCAGACAAAGCGCAACCTCATCGAGTTCATCATCTTTTCGGTCGTCTGCGTGGGCTTGCTCGCGCTGATGAGCGACTTCGGCACGGCGCTGATCTTCTTCGTCACCTTCCTGCTCGTCGCCTTCATGCGCTCGGGCGATATCAAGACGATCATCCTGCCCGTCGGCGCGGTCGCCGGCGCGTTCGCGCTGCTGCGCTTTGTCGCCGACCGCTTCAACTTCATCGCCGACCGCTTCAATTATGTGTTCAACCGCTTCAAGGCTTACCGCCATGTCTGGGATTACGCCAACGAGGCGGCGGGCTATCAGCAGGTGCGCGTGCTGACCTATATCGCCAGCGGAGGCCTGTTCGGCGTCGGTCTCGGCAACGGCTATTTCAAGCAGTATTTCGCCTCCGAGAGCGACTTGGTCTTTGCGCTGCTCGCCGAGGAGATGGGCGTGATCGTCGCAATCGTCGCGGCGCTTTCCGTGGCGCTGCTGATGATCTATGCGCGCGCCATCACCACCCGCAGCCGCAGCACCTTCTATTCCATCTCCGCCTGCTGTGCGGCAGGTCTGTTGGTCGTGCAGCTCTCGCTGAATGTGTTCGGCGCGACCGATATCCTGCCCCTGACGGGCGTCACCTTCCCGTTCATCAGCTCGGGCGGTTCCAGCCTGATCTCCTGCTGGGGACTGCTGGCGTTCATCAAGGCGGCGGACGAGCGGACCTATTCGATCAAACGTTAGTGCTTTTGAAAGGCATGCGGATGATCCGATCATACTCAACTACTAAAAAGGGGGTGTGCTGATGAAAAGAACGCTCAGGCGCAGCACACTGATTTTAATACTCACCATCGCGTTTATCGGCGGCATCGGCTTTTTCACCGCTGAGCTGCTGTTTAACGCCGGAGACTGGGTCGACCAGCCCTATAACGCGCATATCTCGGGCAGCGGCGGGCTTGAAAAGGCGGGCAGCATTCTCGACCGGGACGGCAATCCGCTGGCGCAGTCCGTCGACGGCGAGCGCGTCTACAGCGACGACGAGACCGTGCGCAGGGCGCTGCTGCATACCGTCGGCGACAACAGCCTCAATATCTCGACGGCAGTCCAGAGCAAGTACCGCTCACTGCTCACGGGCTACAGCCTGATCTGGGGCTTGAACATGCCGCAGTCGATGCGCACCTCGCGCGACATCGTGCTCACCGTGGACGCCGAGACCTGCAAGTCGGCATACAGCATGCTGCAAACGGGCTTTGAGGAGCCCAAGCGCGGCGCGTGCGTGATCTACAACTACAAGACGGGAGACGTGATCTGCTCGGTCAGCACGCCGGGTTATGACCCCGCCGACCCGCCGCAGATCAACGAGGAGAACGAAGCCTACTACGACGGCGTTTACCTCGACAATGTATTGTCCTCCACCTTCACGCCCGGCTCCATCTTTAAGATCGTCACCGCCGCGGCGGCGATCGAGAACATCCCCGACATCTATCAGCGCACCTGGTACTGCGACGGCAGGGAGACCATCGGAAAGAACGACATCCACTGCTATCAGGACACCGCCCACGGCGAGATCAATCTTCAGGAGGCGATGGAGCATTCCTGCAACATCGTCTTTGCCAAGCTCGCGGTCGAGCTGGGAAGCGAGAAGATGAACGCCATGGCGGAAAAGATGGGCGTCAACATGAGCTTTGAGATCGATGACGTCTTTACCGCGAAGGGTCATTATCTCGCGCCCGCCAACGACGAGAACGTCCTCGGCTGGACGGGCGTCGGTCAGGGCTCGGGCGAGTACGAGGACAAGGTCAACCCCATGCAGATGGCGATCATCTGCTCCGCGGTCGCCAACCAGGGCACCGCCGTCAACCCCACCTACATCAAGGGCGGCAACGGCGATGTGCTCAAGGAGATCGGCATCAAGCAGAACAAGACCTATGACTTTCTTGACCCCAACACCGCCAAGCAGGTGGGCGACATCATGCCCGTCTATGAGATCGGCGGGCTGACCGTGCACGCCAAGACCGGCACCGCAGAGGTCGGCGACGAGAAGGGTCCGAACGCGTGGTTCGTCGGCTATGTCGCCGACAGCGACCTGCCGCTCGCCTTCGCCTGCGTGGTGGAGGATGCGGGCTTGGGCTCCGAATATGCCCGCCCCGTAGCGGAAGCGGCGCTCGAGACAGCGGCGCGGCTCAGAGGTACCTTGTGATCCGTCATTGACCATCACTGTAACAGATACGGTAATGTAATATATAGATAGAAAGGAAATCAAATCCTATGGCAAACTTTTTAAAAGCATTGTTCGGCAACTACAGCAAGCGCGAGCTCAAGCGTGTTCAGCCCATCGCTGACAAGGTGCTCGCCTTGGAGGAAAAGTATGCCGCCATGTCCGAGAGCGAGCTGAAAAACATGACAGCCGTTCTCAAGGAGCGTCTCGCGGGCGGCGAGACCACCGACGATATCCTCCCCGACGCATTTGCCGCCTGCCGCGAGGCGAGCCGGCGTGTGCTGGGCATGATGCATTTCCCCGTGCAGGTCATCGGCGGCATCGTGCTCCATCAGGGACGTATCGCCGAAATGAAAACCGGTGAAGGCAAGACCCTCGTCGCGACCCTGCCCGCCTACCTCAACGCCCTGACGGGCGAGGGCGTGCACATCGTCACCGTCAACGACTACCTCGCCCGCCGCGACTCCGAGTGGATGGGCAAGCTCTATAAATATCTGGGCTTAAAGGTTGGTCTGATCGTGCACGACCTCGACAACGACAGCAGAAAGGCGGCGTATAACGCCGATATCACCTACGGCACCAACAACGAGCTCGGCTTCGACTACCTGCGCGACAACATGGTCGTCTACAAGGAAAACAAGGTGCAGCGCGGCCATGCCTTCGCGATCGTCGACGAGGTTGACTCCATCCTCATCGACGAGGCGCGTACCCCGCTGATCATCTCGGGTCAGGGCGACAAGTCCACCGACCTCTACGAGCGCGCCGACCGACTGGCGAAAACGCTGAAGCTGCAGCGCTTCACCGAGATCGACTCCAAGGAGGATATGGACGCCTACTACGCCGAGCACGGCATCGACTATGTCGTCGACGAAAAGCAGAAAACCGCGACCCTCACCCAGCTCGGCGTCAAGAAAGCCGAGGAGTACTTCGGCATCGAAAACCTCACCGACCCCGAGAACCTGACCATCCAGCACCACGTCAATCAGGCGATCAAGGCGAACGGCGTGATGAAGCTCGACGTCGACTATGTCGTCAAGGACGGCGAGGTCATCATCGTCGACGAGTTCACCGGCCGCCTGATGTACGGCAGACGCTTCAACGAGGGTCTGCATCAGGCGATCGAAGCCAAGGAGGGCGTGAAGGTGCAGTCCGAGAGCAAGACGCTCGCGACCATCACCTTCCAGAACTATTTCCGTTTGTATAAAAAGCTTTCGGGCATGACCGGTACCGGTCAGACCGAGAGCGAGGAATTCCAGGAGATCTATAAGCTCGACGTCGTAGAGATCCCCACCAACAAGCCCGTTATCCGTGAGGATCTGCCCGACTCCGTATTCAAGACCGAAAAAGGCAAGTTCACGGCAAGTTCAACGCGGTCATCGACCAGATCGCCGAGGTGCACCAAAAGGGTCAGCCCGTGCTGGTCGGCACCATCTCCATCGAGAAGTCCGAGCACCTCTCCAAAATGCTCAAGCGCCGCGGCATTCAGCACAACGTCCTCAACGCCAAGCAGCATGAAAAGGAAGCCGAGATCATCGCGCAGGCGGGCAAGTACGGCGCGGTCACCATCGCCACGAACATGGCAGGCCGCGGCACCGACATCATCCTCGGCGGCAACGCCGAGTACATGGCGAAGTCCTCCATGCGCAAGCAGGGCTATCCCGAGGAGATGATCGAGGAAGCGACCGGCTACGCCGAGACCGACAACGAGGAGATCCTCGAGGCGCGCCGGGTATTCCACGAGCTCAACGAAAAATATAAGGAAGAGATCAAGGACGAGGCGGATCAGGTGCGCGAAGCGGGCGGCTTGATGATCATCGGCACCGAGCGCCACGAATCCCGCCGTATCGACAACCAGCTGCGCGGCCGTTCCGGCCGTCAGGGCGACCCCGGCGTCAGCCGCTTCTTCCTGTCCACCGAGGACGATCTGATGCGTCTGTTCGGCGGCGACCGCATGAAGGCGATGATGGAGCGCATGAACGTCGACGAAGACACGCCCATTGAGAACAAGATGCTCTCGAACATCATCGAAAGCTCGCAGGAGAAGGTCGAGCTGCGCAACTTCGGCATCCGTAAGGACGTTCTCCAGTACGACGACGTCCTCAACCGCCAGCGCGAGATCATCTACGGTCAGCGCGACCAGGTGCTCGACGGCGAGGATCTGCACGAGACCGTGCTCAAGATGCTCAACGACACCATCGACACCTCGATCACCCACTACCTGCCCGAGGGTCCCAAGGAGAACTGGAACTACCAGAGCCTTGTCGAATACTACAAGGGCTGGATCATCACCGACGAGGAGAAATACAAGCTCGACCTCGACGACCTCGAGGAGATGGAGGCGGACGAGATCGGTCAGATGATCAAGGACGACGCCCTCGCCATCTTCAAGAGCAACGAGGAGATCGTTCCCGCCGAGACCATCCGCGAGATGGAGCGCGTCTATCTGCTCAAGAGCGTCGACACCCACTGGATGGATCACATCGACGCGATGGATCAGCTCAAGGCGGGCATCCGCCTGCGCTCCTACGGTCAGCACGACCCGGTGGTCGAGTACCGCCTCGAGGGCTTCGATATGTTCGACGAGATGATCGAGAACATCCGAGAGGACACCGTCAAGCTGATGCTCATCATGCCCAAGCGCGTCTATGAGATGCAGAAGCGCCAGGAGGCGATCGAAGCCGCGCGCAGGGCGGCGCAGCAGGCGGCTGCGGCTGCCCGTCAGGCGGCAGCCGAGGCGGCGCAGAAGAACGAGGAGGAAAAGCCTCAGCCCACCGCGCTGCAAATGGCGATCAAGCGCGCGGGCGACGGCACCGACACCGCCAACAAGACCGTGCGCAAGGGCAAAAAGGTCGGCAGAAACGATCCCTGTCCCTGCGGCAGCGGCAAGAAGTACAAAAAGTGCTGCGGACGCGACCAATAAAGAATCATACAACGCAAAGAGGGCTGTCGTGCGACAGCCCTCTCGTTTATGCTTTTCTCTTTTTCTTTTTTGGCTCGGGCAGCTCGTCCGCGATGCTTTCGACCAAGACGCGCAGGAATTCCCGGTCGTCAACATCCTCGACCATGAGCATTTCCCTGCCGCCTTTATAGGGCAGCTCCTGCGGCGCGTCGGGCATGAGCCGTTTTGCCGCCGGTGTCGGCTTGACGAGAAAGCGGTCGTCATAGATGCCGCCGAAAACCTTGCCGCGGCAGTAAAGGACATATTCGCCCATCATCGCGCGGTACGAAAGCGCTTCGACCTCGGAGAGCTGTTCCAAAATAAACGATAGATAATCCTTGCCGGATGCCATGTCATCACCCTTTCGCTTTGTTGTCAGTATTCCGTTTTGATGTCGTCCACGCCGTACTGCTCGCAAAAGCGTCTGACGTCCTCGGGCGAGCGGATCAGCATGATCTCCGTGAAGTGCCCGCCCGACTTGTCGCGGAAGCCCGCTACCTTTTCGCCCGTGCAGATGGAGCTGCGGATCGCGGCGTACTGCGTCTCGGGGTCAAAGGGCTTGACGTCAAAGCCGACGGTGGCTTTATTCTTTTTTTCGAAGCTTGGAAAGTGATGTTTTTTCATGTTGCCGCCTCCCTGTGTACCGATGATATCTTTCATCTATTATTGATAGCAGAAAAACATCGGTTCGTCAACCGTTTCGGAGAAAATTTTTTTAAAAAACAGCGAGCAAGCGTTGAGTTTGCCTCCTTTTTCGCAAAAGAACACAAAAAATCATAAAAAATCCTCAAAAATCTTGACGAACGGAAAGAAACATTGTAAAATATAAGTAGGCAAAACCGCATGATATAATCGGTTGATCATGTCCTGCAGGAATTGCCATGCCCACCCCTGATGTCATCGTGAGTGTGCCGAAGCACCCCTTTCGGCAATCGGATGACGCAAAGGTCGGCACAAGGCTCGCCCCCGGGCTTTGTGTCGACCTTAATTTCCCCCCCGCGTGTCGCGGGAGCCAATCCGCGCGGGCAGCAGACGTTTGCAAAAAAGGTCAGAATAACAGCCCGCGCTATAACGCGGGAACGTGACGTTCCATCCAATCCGCGCCTGAGAGGGTTGTTTGGGCGGTGACCTTTAAAATCCCGCGCTATAACGCGGGCATTAATGGCAACTGTCCAAGCAAACGTCGCACGCGTGGAGAAAGCGCCCTTGGGCGCCGCGGGCGCCGGGAGCTGGACAAAAATGGGTTAATGTGTTATAATCAGCATAATTAATTCTTCGGAGGTTTTCCATGAAACGAATACTTGCAGCCATCCTGACCATTCTCCTCATCGGCGCCGCCGGCATTGTATCCGCCTCCGCCGAGGGTTTTGAGGATATATACGGCGTGGGCGACGTCGATCTCGACGGACGGATCTCGATCAACGACGCGACCCTGATGCAGCGCTTCCTTGCGCAGATGAACAATCCTACAACAGCGCAGTTGGCACGCTTGGATGCGGACTGCGACGGCGTTTTCTCCATCAACGACGCGACCCATTTGCAGCGCGTTCTCGCCGAGAGCTATCAGTCTCTCGTCGGCAAAAAAGGGATCGACATCTCCTCTCACAACGATTCCGTCGACATGGCGGCGGTCAAGGCGGCGGGCTTTGATTTTGTGATGATCCGCTGCGGCTACGGCAAGGACGATCCCTTTCAAGATGATACCTGCTTTGTTGAGAACGTGAAAAAATGCGAGGAAATCGGCATGCCGTGGGGCGTCTATCTGTTCTCCTACGCGGTCAGCGAGCAGGAAGCCTACAGCGAGGTCGAGCACGTCGACCGTCTGTTGAAGGCGGAGAAGGAAAAGGGCTATCTGCCGACGCTGCCCATCGTTCTCGATGTGGAGTGGACAAACTACCACGAGGTCAACAACGCGTGGAACGCGGAGAACATCAACGCGGTCACCACCATCTTTATCGATGAGATCGTGAAGCGCGGCTATTATCCGATGATCTATACGGGCTACAGCGTGCTGGAGGACTTCTTCTCCGATCATCTGCGCAACGACGTCGACTGCTGGTTTGCGCAGTGGTATCTCTCGCCGGACGCTTATTACTACAACTGTCTCGGTATCTGGCAGTACGGCGGTGAGGAGAATTATCTGGAGTCGCCCGAGATCGAGGGCGTCGGTGTAGTGGATATGAACTATGTCTACCGCGATTACCCCCTCATCATCAAAAACCGACACTACAACGGCTTCTAAACCGTTGCCGCGGAGGGCAGTGCGCCTTTTGAAAAGTCGGATCGTCGGCGAAGTCGGATGAACGGCGCGCCAAGTTGTGTGCTTGGAACGAAAACGTTGGCTGCTCTCTGTCAAAACGCATTGGAAACGATGCGTGATAACGCGGAAATTGACAAAAGTGGGTTTTTTTGGCATTTTTGTATTGACAATTGGACCTGAATCGCCTATAATTATATCATAAACCTGATAATAATATGCGCTTTTGCTTAGGTGAAAGCCACACAATGGGCAAACCTGTCGAAAGGCAGGGGCGCAAAGCCAAGGTGTCTGCAGCGTCATCGGACGTATGATTGACCGGCCGCAACGTTTTTTCGTCGCGGCCGTTTTTTTATTTCTATGGGAAATCGCCCGACTCTGCCGTGATTCGAGGACAAAACCGCGCACGGCTGCTGTCGGAGCGCCTGTAACAATGGAGCGACTATGAAAAAAGTTATGATTGCGGTGTGTGTGATCGTCGCGCTCGTGATTCTGGCGGACGCCGCATATTTTCGCCTCGGGTGGTATATCGACCTCAACCCGTCGGCGCCCGTGACCGCCTTTGTCAAGACGGACGGCAAGCGGATCATGATGGATCGCGGCGACGGCTTCGAGCCCTTTGAGATCAAGGGCGTCGACCTCGGCTCGGGCAAGCCCGGAGAATGGGCAAGCGCCTACGCCGTCGACGGCGATACCTATCTTCGCTGGTTCCGCGAGATCAAAGAGATGGGCGCCAACACCATCCGCGTCTATTCCGTCGGGCAGGACGTGTTTTATCGCGCGCTGTACGAATTCAACGAAAACAACCCCGATCCCTTGTGGCTGCTGCAGGGGGTATGGATCGACGACGAGGTGCAGCGTTCCGTGCGCGACGCCTATGACCCCGCATTCTGCGAGGACTTTCTCAAAGAATGCCGCGTGATGCTCGATGTGATACACGGTGCGCGCAAGCTTTCTCCCGGCAGAAGGACGGGCGGCTCGGGCGCCTATCGCCGGGACGTCTCGCGCTGGGTGATCGGCTACATCCTCGGCGTGGAGTGGGAGGGCGCCACGGTCGCCTTTACCGACGAGAAGTACGCGCAGGACAGCGGGCGTAACCGCTACTGCGGCGAATATCTCTGCACCGGTGCGCAGGCGACGCCCTTTGAGTCAATGCTCGCGCGCGTCGGCGACGGGGTCATCTCCTACGAATCCGCGCGTTACAAGACGCAAAAGCCACTCGCCTTTTCCAACAGCCCCGCCACCGACCCCTTCGACTATCCGCAGGAAACGGCTTCCTTTTTTGCAAAGCAGGGCAAGGTGGATGTCGGGCACATCCTCACGACCGACGCCTGTATCGCGGGGCAATTCGCCTCCTATCACGTCTACCCTTACTATCCCGACTATCTCAGCCGGATCGACGATTGGTCGCGCTTCGGCATCGCCGACCGCGCCGCCTTCACCCTTGACGGCAGAGAGAATACCTACCGCGCCTATCTGACCATGCTCAACGCCCATCATACCATCCCCGTCGTCATTTCGGAGTTCGGCGTTCCGTCGGGCAGGGGCATGGCGCAGTGTGAGGCAGGGCTCGGGCGCAACCAGGGGAACATGAGCGAACGCGAACAGGGCGACGCGCTGCTGAGGTGCTGTGAGGACATCAAGGCGGCAGGCTGTGCGGGCTGCTGTGTGTTCTCATGGCAGGACGAGTGGTTCCGAAGCAGCTGGAACACGAAATTCGCGGTCGACCCCGACCGCACGCCCTACTGGTCGGATTACCAGACCGCCGCGCAGTCTTTCGGCTTGCTCGCGTTTGACCCGGGAGAGACGACCTCCGTCTGTTATCCGGACGGCGACGTCTCCGAGTGGGGCGAGAAGGACGCGGTGTGCGAAAACGGCGGCATGACCCTCTCGATGAAGTACGACGAAAAATACATCTATTTCCGCGTCAGCCGCAAGGGGCTCGACCTAAGGCGCGGAAAAATCTATATCCCGATCGACCTTACGCCCGAAAGCGGCAGCAGCTGCTGTCAAAACGACGGACTTCTGTTTGACCGCGCGGCGGATTTTCTGATCGTCCTCGACGGCAGAGACAACAGCCGCGTGCTGGTGCAGGAGCGCAGTGAAGCGCTGCGCGTCGCCGATCCCGTCAACGGCGGCGTCCCCGATAAGGACTCGCCGCGCTTTGTGAACATCAATATGCTGCTGCAAAACGGGACGCGCACGCAAGCCGCCGAGACCTTTGAGACGGGAAAGCTGACCTACGGCAACGCAAACCCGGAAAGCCCGGCATTCGATTCCAAGGCGGACTTTTTCGCGGACAGCGACAACGTAGAGCTCCGTCTGCCGTGGCAGCTGCTCAACTTCTCCGACCCGTCGCGCATGCGCATCCGCGGCGACTGTGACGGTGCCGACGGCGTTTCGACCGTTGCCGTCGAACAGCTGTGGGCGGGTGTTTCCGACGGCAGTGACAAGAAAAGGATCGCGCTCGGGACGTTCCCGCTTCGCGGCTGGGGCGACCGCCCCACCTTTCATGAGAGACTGAAAAGCGCCTACTATGCGCTGCAGGGCATCTGGCGCCTTAACCCGACAAGCACGGAGGTGAACGGATGAAAGTTGAGATTTTGATCTACGCCTATCTCGCCGTTTGCGCGGCGATGACCGGCTTCAATATCGCCTGTATCTTTCTGTTCCGCCGCAACGACAGAAAGCTGTATGAGCGGTGCGGCGACTATGCGGACGTCATCCGAAAGCAGATGCACAAGGACGCGATCGACGAGGCGCACCGCAGCTTTCTGCTGAAAAGCCTCGTGCACGTCAAGGGGCTTTTGGCGTTCGAGCGCTCGCTCGACATCCTAAACCGCGAGGACAGCGCCGCGCTGGAGCGCTACCTCGGTCAGCTCGTGCCGGTCTTTGCGCGCCTGACGCTTGAATACAGCCGCAAAAACGAGGTGCAGGCAGCGTATTTTCCGTATTTGATCAGCCGCTACGGCTTTTTCAAGGGTCAGGACATCCCCTCCATCAATGACGTCCTTTTTGCGCTGCTGCACAGCTCCGGCATTTACAGCCGTGAAAACGCCCTTGCCGCGTTCTATTCCATCGGCAACGCCGCGCACGTCGCACAGGCGCTGGAAATCGTCGACCGAAGCGGCTATTATCACCATAAAAAACTGATCACCGATGGGCTTATGACCTTTCAGGGCGACTGCCGGGAGCTGCAGGAGATGCTCTGGGCGCGGCTTGATGTCTACTCGGTCGCGATGCAGACCGCCATCCTCGACTATCTGCGCTTTTCGACGGGCGCCTTCTGTGAGCGCATGCTGGGACTGCTCTCGGATCACTATGACAGCGAGATCAACTTCTGCGCCATCCGCTACTTCGGCAAATATCGCTATGAGCCTGCCTACCCCGTCCTGCTCGGCTATTTGGAGCACGAGGACAGCGCGCGCTGGGAATACGCCGCCATCGCCGCTTTTTCGCTGGCGGCATACCCCTCGGAGCAGACGGTCAGGGCGTTGAAGGCGAAGCTGAACAGCCGCAGCTGGTTCGTGCGTTTCAACGCCTCGCAGAGCTTGGACAAGCTCGGGATGGAGTATGTCGACGTGGTCGACGTGTTCGAGAGCAACGACCGCTATGCCGGCGAGATGATGCGTTACCGTCTCGAGCAGAAAAAATTGCGGGAAAGGGAGCTGAGACATCCATGACACCGGGAATCTTCAACGACGGCGCCTTTGAATTCATCAGGGCGTTCCTCATTGGCGTCGAGTGGTTTTTCACCGCCTATCTGGTCTGCTACAGCACATTTTTGTTTATATCGGTGATCATCGGCTCCGCGGCGCTCTATCAAAAACGGCAGCAGGAGATCTTCAAGAACGTCCTGCTCAAGGATCACTTCATCCCCATCAGCATCATCGTGCCCGCCCGCAACGAGGAGGTCACGGTGACGGAGACCGTGCGCTCGCTTCTTGCGCTGGAGTATCCGCTGTTTGAGATCATCGTGGTCGACGACGGCTCCGTCGACGGCACCGCCGCGCGGCTGATCGAGACCTTCGGCATGCAGGCGATCCGCCGTCCCGTACAGCGCAAGGTGCCGTGCCGCCCCGCCGAGGAGATCTATGAGGCAAACGCGCACGGGGTCTTGCTGACGCTCATCCGCAAGAAGAACGGCGGCAAGGCGGACGCGCTGAATTTGGGCATCAACGCCTGCCGCTATCCGTACTTCATCTGTATGGACGCCGACTCGGTGCTGCAATACGATTCGCTGAGCAGGATCGTCAAGCCCGTGCTCGAGGACGAGAACATCGTGGCGGTCGGCGGCACGGTGCGCCCTGCCAACAACGTCACGCTCGAGGGCGGCAGGGTGTCGCGCTACCGTCTGCCGCGCAATCCGCTCGCCTGTATGCAGGTGCTGGAGTATGCCCGGTCGTTTCTCGCCTCGCGCATCCTCTTCGATAAATTCAACGGCTCGCTGATCATTTCGGGCGCATTCGGACTGTTCAAGAAGGACGCGGTCGTCGCAGTGGGCGGCTATGACGCGGCGACGGTCGGCGAGGACATGGAGCTGGTCGTCAAGCTGCACGACTACTGTATCTCGAACGGACTGCCCTATCGGATGCGCTACGCCACCGACGCGATCTGCTGGTCACAGGTGCCCGAGCATCTCAAGGACCTGTGCAGGCAGCGCAGACGCTGGCATCTGGGGCTGTTTCAGTCGATGTGGAAGCACCGCGTGATGCTCGGCAATCCCAAGTTCGGCGCGGTCAGCTTCATCTCCTGCTTTTACTATCTGTTTTACGAGCTGCTCTCGCCCTTTATCGAGATCTTCGGGATCGCCGCGGCGGTGCTCGCCGCCTTGGCAGGGCTGCTCGATCTTCCCTTCATGCTGCTCTTTTTCTGCGCCTACGCGGGCTTTGCGTCCGTGTTGACGATGACGGCGTTCTTTGCGCGGACGCAGACCATCGACTTGAAGATCGACCCCGCAGACGCGCTCAAGGCAGCGGTGCTGAGCGTCGCGGAGCTGACGGTGCTGCGGTTTGTGCTGGTATGGGTGCGCGCGACCGCCTTCATCGGCTACAGAAAGAAAAAGCTGAGATGGGACAAGACCGAACGAAAGAAGATAGACCTGAAATAGAAACAAGGACTGCTTATGAAACACAAATGGATTGTATGGCTCACGGCGGCGGTGCTCGCCGTGCTGAGCGTCACAGCTGCCGCTGCGGCGGTGAATTTCACCGAGGAGCCGACAGGCGGCGACACGGTCTACATCGCGGGCAACCCCGACGCCTACCCGATCGAATACTATGACGCCGAGGCGAAGGAATACAGGGGCATGCTGCCCGCGCTCTACCGGCGCATTTCGGAGGAGAGCGGGATAGACTTTACCTATGTCAGCGCCGGGCGCGCCGATCAGCAGGAGCGGCTTGCAAAAAACCTGCAGGTCGAGATCGTCTCCGCCCACCGGAAGGGCGCGGTGCCCGGCTTGAAGAACGAGACGGTTTTGTACCGCAGCGGGGGAGATGAGCTGTGCGTCGGCTTTACGGCGATCGCCTCCGACGAGCTGGTGAAAACCGTCGGCAGCGCGCTGCGCACGGCGCCGTCCGACGAGATCTGGCGCCTTTCGGCGGAGAACGCCGCCGAGCCGCCGGGCAGGTTCCCGCACTATCTGCTTTTCATCATCGGAGGCTTGCTTTTGGTGATCGCGGTGCTGGCGGTGTGGCTGCTGAAAAAAAGAAAGAACGAACAGCGCCTGCGCGAAAACAAGCTGTCCGACCCGCTGACGGGCATCGGCAACCTGCAATACTTTGAGCGCGGATACCAAGATATCGCCCGTTCACCGTCGTGCACGCGCTGCTATATCGCCTATATCGGCATCGACACCAAGCGCGTCATCCAGTATGCCGATCAGGCTGTATCCGAGGAGATCCAGCGATGCGCCGCGTCCGAGATCGCCGCCGCGGCGGACGACAGCGGATTCTGCGCGCGCGTCAGCGACGGGCGGTTTGCCCTCGCCTTTACCGCCCCTGACGAGCAGACGGCATGGGAAAAGCTGGAGGCGCTGCTCGAGCGGCTCAACCGGATCGACAGCGACGTGATGATCCGATACCATCTGCGCTTTGCGGCGGGCGTGTTCCGCCTCGGCGCTTCTCCCGTATCCTGCAAGCAGGCGATGCTCAACGCGCGCCACGGCTTTTACCGCGCGCGGGAGCTTCATCAGCCCTATGCGGTCTGTGACGCCAAGCTGCTGCGGCGCGAGGAGTATGTCCACAGCCTGAAGGAGAAGCTGTGGAAGGCGATCGACGAGCGGGAGTTCAAGCTTTACATCCAATACATCTTCGACGGCAGGGGCGAGACAGCCTGCGGGGGCGAGGCGCTGTCGCGGTGGGAAAGCCCCGAGAACGGCGTGATCTATCCGGGCGAGTATATCGAAATGCTGGAGACCGCCGACATGATCGACGAGCTTGACCTCTATATCCTCTCGGAGTGCTGCCGCACGCTTTCCGCGTGGCGCGGCACGGAGAAGCAAAACCTCTGGCTGTCGTGCAACATGACGCGCATTACGCTGTCGGACGATGCGTTTTTGGAGCGGTTCTGCAAGGTCACGGAGGCGTATGACTTCGACCACGGCAAGCTGGTGCTCGAGATCACCGAGGACGCGCTGGCGGACAACAGCGAACAGATCGTGCGCAACATCGAGCGCTGCAAGCAGATGGGTTACCGCATCGCGCTGGATGACTTCGGCAACGGCTATTCGTCGGTCAGAGATCTGGACGACTATCCCATCGACATCATCAAGATCGACCGCGACATCATCCTCGGCAGCCGCAGCGACAGGGGCAAGCGCCTGCTGATCGGCATCGTCGGTCTGGCGCATTTTCTCGGCATCGAGGCGCTGTGCGAGGGCGTTGAGATCGAGCAGGAGCGCGCCGCCGCGCGGGAGGCGGAATGCGACTATATCCAAGGCTATCTTCTTGCCCATCCTGCCCCCGCAGACGAAAAATCAACCGACAGGGGCGTGGTGTTTGCCTGACACGAAAGAGACGGCGGAATGTTCTTGAAAAGTGATAAAAAACAATTGACATTAAGGCAAAAATTGGGTATGATAATACTGAATAATTGGCTCAATTAACATACGGAGGACTTTGTATGGAAAAGTATCGGTTTGACCCTGCTGTCTTTGCTGCACTGGAAAAGCTGCGCAGTCCGCTTGCCGTATATCAGTTTCTGGAAAAACGCGTCGTCACCATCATGCTCTCGGACGGATTCTGCGATCTGTTCGGGTTTGACGACAAGGCGGAAGCCTATTACATGATGGATCACGATATGTACGAGGCGACGCATCCCGACGACCGCGCACGTATCGCGAACGCGGCTTTCCGTTTTGCCACCGAGGGCGGCAAGTATGAAGCGATTTATCGCACCCTGACCAAAAACCGCGAAGGTTACATGATCGTCCACGCCTTGGGCGAGCACGTCTACACCCCCGAGGGGGTGCGGCTTGCCTATGTCTGGTACACCGACGAGGGCAGTTACACGGGCGATGAGGAGACAATGGCGCGCAACCTCAACGCCGCGTTCCGCAACGCCCTGCGTGAGGAAAGCATCATCAACGCCAGCCACTACGATTTTCTGACGGGGCTGCCGAGCATGTCCTATTTCTTCGTTCTGGCGGATGAATGGCGCCGCTCTCACATCAAAAACGGCGGCGTGGCGGCGCTGCTGTATATGGATCTGTGCGGGATGAAGTTCTTCAACCGCAAGCACGGCTTTTCGGAGGGAGACAAGCTTTTGCAGCAGTTTGCCGACATTCTCAAGGAGATGTTCAGCAACGAGAACTGCAGCCGCTTCGGCTCCGACCACTTCTGCGTCTTTACCGACGCCCGGGACTTGGAGGACAGGCTGCGCGACCTGTTTTTGTGCTTCATCGCCAACTCCGACCGGATGACGCTGCCCGTGCGCGTGGGCATCTATCTTGACCGCGACGCCTCGCTCGACATCAGCGTCGAGTGCGACCGCGCCAAATACGCCTGCGACACCATGCGCGATAACTATCTCTCGAATTTCCGCTACTTTAGCGAGGACATGCTTGAAAAAACGGAGAACCGCCAATATATCATCGACCATTTCAGCCGCGCCGTTTCCGAGCGCTGGATCCGGGTGTATTACCAGCCGATCGTGCGCTCCACCAACGGCAGAGTCTGTCACGAGGAGGCGCTGGCGCGCTGGAACGACCCGGAGAAGGGCATGCTGTCTCCCGCAGAGTTCATCCCCGTGCTGGAGGAGGCGAAGCTGATCTACCTGCTCGACCTGTGCGTGGTGGAGCAGGCGCTGGAGAAGATCCGGGAGCAGCAGGACGCGGGGATACCCGTTGTGCCGGTCTCGGTCAACCTGTCGCGCATCGACTTTGACGTCTGCGACATCATCGAGGAGATCGTGCGCCGCGTGGACGAATCGGGCATCACCCGCGACATGCTCAATATCGAGATCACCGAGAGCGCCGTCGGCAACGGCACCGATTTTATGCAGGAGCAGGTGGCGCGCTTCCGCGAGCTGGGCTTCCGTGTCTGGATGGATGATTTCGGCAGCGGCTATTCGTCGCTGGATGTGCTGCAAAGCATCCATTTCGACATGATCAAGTTCGACATGCACTTTATGAAGGAGTTCAACAACAGCGAAAAGAGCCGCATCATCCTCAGCGAGCTGGTCAAAATGACGATCGCGCTGGGCATGGAAACGGTCTGCGAGGGCGTGGAAACCAAGGCGCAGGTGGATTTTCTGCGCGAGGTCGGCTGTACGATGATGCAGGGCTACTATTTCAGCCGCCCGATCTCCTATGAGGAGATCTGCATGCTCCATCAAAAGGGCGTGAAGATCAGATTGGAAAACAATGCGGAATCGGATTACTACGCCGCGGTGGGCAAGATCAATCTCTATGACCTTTCTGTCATCGCCAGCGAGGGCGACGATTCCTTTGACCATTATTTCAACACCCTGCCCATGGCGGTGCTCGAGACAACGGATCACAGCTTTACGCTGTTGCGCTGCAACCGCAGCTTCCGCGATTTTATGGAGCGCATGTTCGGCGTGATCGAGCTGGGGCAGTGGGTGAGCTATGACGACAGCACGGGTCAGTTCGGCAATACCTTCCTGCAGGCGCTGCGCGAGGTCGGTTCAAACGGCGGAAAGCGCCTGTTCGAAGAGGAGCTCAGGAGCGACTCTGTCGTGCACACGTTCCTGAAACGGATCGCGGTGAATCCCGTCAACGGCAATACGGCGGTGACATTGGCGGTGCTGGCGGTAGTGGATCCCAAGAATGTGCCGGTGAACTTTACCCAGATCATCAAGGCGCTGTCGGAGGATTATATCTGCTTCTACAATATCGACCTTGAGACAGAGAGCTATATCGAATATCAGGTGAACAGCGCTACGGCTGAGATGGTTGCCGAACGGCACGGTACGCACTTTTTCGACGAGTGTCACGCCGACCCGCGCAATTTGGTCGCCGACGTCGACAGGGAAATGTTCAACAGCACGCTGACCCGCGAGAATGTGCTCGACGCCATCGAGCGCAGCGGCTCGTTCCGTATGAACTACCGCGTGATGCTCAACGGCGAGGTGCACTATGCCGAACTCAAAGCAGTGCGCAGCAATCTCAAAGGACAACACATCCTCATCGGTATCAATAACGTCGACAAGCAGGTGCGCCAAAAGGAGACGCTCGAGCGCATGCGGCAGGAGCGGATCGCCTATTCGCGCATGTCGGCGCTGTCGGATGAATTTATCTGCATTTACACCATCAACGCCGCCACGGGGCATTATACGGAATACAGCATGACGAAATACTACGCGGCGCTGGGCGCGCCCGTCGAGGGCGAGGATTTCTTCGGCGAATCGCGCGTGGAATGCGAAAGGCTCCTCCACCCGGATGACTGCGAGGCGTTCAAGGCGGTGTTTTCCAAGGAGCATGTCCTGGAGACCATCCGCAAAGAGGGCGTGTTCAACCTGCGCTATCGCATGCTTCTCGACGGCGCCTACACGAAAGCCAGCATGAAGGCGGTGCTGGTGAAAGAGGAGGACGGCGAGAAGATCGTCGTGGGCGTGTCCCGCCGATAGGGAACCCGATCGTGCATATCGAGGGCGAGCATGGCTCGCCCTTGCGTTTTGGTGCCGAGCGGTCGTTTTACCGTCACGGAAAGGATTTGCAATTTCGTAAATCCTGTGATATAATATGATAATCAAAAATACGGAGGTATGGTAAATGAAAGGAATATTCAAAAAAGCCGCAGCGGTGCTGCTGGCGGTTGTGCTGGTGTGCAGCCTCGCGGCGGTCATTCCCGCGTCGGCGGCGGAAAAGCCCTTTGTGCTGCATGTGAAATCCAACCTGTTTCCCGATCGGGATTTCACCTATTCCAACCTGTCGTGCTTAGCGGACGACAACGGCGATGTGTTCCTCACGGTCGATTTTGACATGCTCGCGGCACAGCAGTATCTGATCAATCTGGACATCGGTTCCCTGACATGGGACACCGACGTGCTCGAATTCAAGCAGGCGTACAACACATACGGCACGGGCAGAAACGCGCGCTTTGTGCTGTTCCCGTTTGCGTATGAGCAGGGGCTCGGCACCGGCATCGTCAACACCTTCGGCGACAACAACGGCGGCAGGCTCGTCGGCAACTACACAAGCGTCAGTCCTGCGGCGTATGCCTATGAGGAGGACGGCTCGGCGGTCACGGTCGTGCGCGCCACCTTCAAGGTGATCGACAGCGCGGCAGCTTCGGCTGAGATCGAGCTGACCATGCGCGAGATGTCCCTCTGCGATGACGACGTCGAGGAGCCGTATTCCCAGAGAAAGCCCGTCGAGCATGGTGAGATGCAGCCGGATGTCTGCGCGCAGCTGACTCTTTCCACCGGCATTACCCCCATCAATGCGGGCGATGTGGACGGCGACGGCAAGGTCACCATCAACGACGCGACTGCTTTGCAGGGCTTCCTTGCGGAGATGAACAGCAATATCGACTGGACAGACCCCAAGGTATTGGCACAGGCGGATGCGAACCACGACGGCAGAGTCGACGTCAGGGACGTCACCGAGATCCAGCGCTATCTCGCAAACATCACCACAAATCTCTAACCGGTGCCCCGGTGGGTAATCCGCGCCCGTTGCCACGGGAGGGCAATCCGCGCGTGCAACGTTTGTAAAATAGGTTAGAACAATAGCCCGCGTTCGAACGCGGCAGCGTGACGCTGCACCCAGTCCGCGCAACAGATGTTTGTAATAAAGGTAAAATAATAGCCCGCGCTATAACGCGGGCATTATTTTTACCGAATAATCAAACTTTTCACTCGCGGATTGGGTCGAGCGTCACGCTCGCGCGGGTGGAGATGGTGATGAGGCTCATGCCCTCCGGCTGCGCGGGCAGGCGTTCCATGATACGCAGCAGCAGCAGCTCCGCCCAGCTGCGGGCATTTTCCGCCTTGAGCAGATCGATGCGGATCTCCTCCTCCCGAAGCAGCGCGGCGGCGTTGCCGGTGCACAGCAGGAACGCGTCGCCCTGTATGATATCCGACTCGCGGCGCTGCGACAGGGGCAGCGCTTCGCCGTTCCGGAAACGAAGGAGCTTCATATCTCCGATGCAGCGCCAAGCGGCTTTTTTGCCCGCCAGCGCCAGTGCGGCGATCGATTTTTCCCCGATCATTTGGGAAAACAGCGTGTCAAAGCGGTCGGCGAGTGTGCCGCCCGCATTATCCCAGCGGGCGGTCAGGGTCTCGGCAATACAATCGCAGTCCTCGTCGCGGACGACGAGCAGCAGGTCGCTGTCATCCTCCGCGCGGGTGCCGACGGCGCTTTTGCCGTCGCGGTGTGTAAAGGAAAATACGTCGGGTATCATCCGTTACGGCTCCAGCTCCAAGCGCAGGATGTTCGCTTGGTCGCCGACCGTCACGGCGTCGCCCGGGCGCAGGGTAACGGGCGTATTCGGTGTAAGCTTCTGACCGTTGCCCGTAAAGGTGCCGAAGGTGGAGCCGAGGTCGGTCACGGTAAAGGTCTTGGTGTCGGAGTCAAAGCTGATTGAGCAATGCTTGCCGCTGACGCCGGGCGTGCCGGGCTGATAGACGATGACGCACTCGGCGGCGTTGCGTCCCACGGTGACGGGCGCTCTGCCGACGGGGAAGGTCTGACCGTTGTGCTGTGATGCCTCGGAGCGGATGACCGCCTTGACCGACGGCGTTGAGGGCGCCATCGTAGCGCCGTAGTCGCCGATGCCGACGTTGCCGGGAGCCGGTACGGCGGGAGCGGGGGCAGGAGCGGAAGCTGCTGCGGGAGCGCCCTTCTTCTTTTTGAGGATGAGAAGCACGACCACCGCCGCACCGCCGAGCAGCAGCACGCCGCACGCGATCAGGACGATGAGCAGGATGGTGCCGAAGCCGCTGTTAGCTGCGTCCATGTAGGGGATATTGTTTTTATCGAGGAAGCTTATCAGCTCGCTGGAGCTGATCGCGTAATAGTCCGCTTCGACCTGACCCTCATAGGGGCTCTTGGACTCGACGTTGGTGTTGACGCCGAGAACGCCGCCCTCTTCGTTGACCAAGGGACCGCCCGAGTTGCCGTGCTGGATGGTCGCGTCGATGGCGATACGGTCGACGCCCTTGCCCTCGTTGACGACGAACTTGTTGATGACGCCCTTGTGAACGGTGGCATCCTCAACGCCGTACTTGCTGGCGGAGGTGAACTGGTTGTCGGCGTTGCCGGGGAAGCCGATGGTGTAGACGGTCGAGCCGACCATGCTTTCATCGGGCTTTTGCAGCTTGAGCGCATGGCGCTTGGTGGTGGGGTTTTTGAGCTTGAGCACCGCGAGGTCGACCTTGTTGACGTCGCCGTAGCTGTCGACATAGGCGATATCATAGTCGTCCTTGGAGTAGTAGACGCGCAGCTCGCAGGTCGGCGCGCCGATGAGGATGGGATAGGTGTCTTGGTAGAGCTGACCTGTGTTATAGAGGAAGGTCTCGCCCTCGTTCGCCTTGACATAGGAGTCAATGACATGGCAGTTGGTGACGATGTAGGTGGGAGCATCCTCCTTGTCGCCGATGAAGAAGCCGGAGCCGCCCGAGAATTCGGTGTCGCCGACGTGCTTGACCTCCTCAATGTTGGTGCCGTCGGTGATGTAGATGCCCGCGTTCTTCAGGTAAAAGACGATGGCGATGACGCCCTGCTTGACACTGTTGTCAAAAGCCTTGGTGTTCAGCGTGGAGACGGTCAAAACCGCCAGCGCGACCATCAGAACGGACATCGCAGCTGCAGCTGTTCGCTTGAATGTTGCTTTCATGGTTCATACCTCTCTTTTCTTTGTGTTAATTATGATAAATAATATCGGTGACAAAGGATCAGGGTGTATCGGCGCACCGCTCGCCCGCAGAATCGGAGGGGAAGCGCACGACCAGCGCCGTGTAGTTGTCCTGATAGGGCAGGGCAGCTTCCGCGACGCCCTTGGCGATGGCGTCGCACGCCTGCTGCGCCGAGGAAGCTCGCAGCGCCTTTATCAGCGCCTTTTCGTCGAGCACACCGCCGACGCCGTCGGAGCAAGCCAGGATCACGTCGCCCCGCTGGAGCGGGATCGGCTGCGCCGCGGTATCTGTTACGATCGCGTAGCCTGCCATGCCGATGAACGAGGTCAGCGCTGCCGATTCCGGATGTCGTCTGCCCGGGATGGGGTCGAGACAGCCGTTGCGGATCGCTTCCAGATATTTCAGATGGCACATATTGTGCATGATGTTGAGCCGAATCAGTTGTTCGCCGCGCAGCAAAAACAGGTAGCTGTCGCCGACGCAGGCAAAATACAGCTTCTCTCGAAAGATCACCCCGAGCACCGCCGTGCTGCCGCCGTTGCCGCCGAGGAGGGAAACCACCTGTTCCGAGGCGGCGCGCAGGCTTTTGACCAGCTGCGCCGGGATGTTGCCCTCGCAGTCAAGGCTCAAAAAATCCTCGCGCAGACACTGTACTGCCGTATCGGAGGCGAGCTTGCCGTCCGCCATGCCGCCCATCCCGTCGCAGACGCAGAACATCATGCCGCGGGCGTCGTACATGCTGCGGTCGAGCGCGTTGACAAAGGCAAAGGAATCCTCCTGCCGCATGCGCTTGCCGATCTCCTGCAAATTCGCGATATCAAAGAGCGGCGATTCATCGATGCGGTGTTTCCGCTTTTTCAGGAACCCGAACATGCCTTATGCGTCCTCCCAGCGGAAGCCTTCGCCGCACAGGGGGATGTACAGGTAGTCGCAGCCGCCCAGACAGACGACATCGCGCGCACGCAGCTGCACCGGCTCCGAAACGGGCGCGCCGTTCAAGAGCACCTTGCCCGTGGAGATCGGTTGGAGCAGACAGGCGTTCTCATCCTCGAGGTAGTCCAGCCGCGCCCAGATGGCAAAGCGGTTGTTGTCCTCGTCGACGAGACGGATATCGGCGCGTTCGCTCTTGCCGATGGTGTTGCGTTTTTGACCGATGCGGAAATCCCTGCCGCGCTGTGCGCCCCTGATGCAGACGAGCCAGCCGACGAAGTTGCCCTCAAAAACGTCTGCGGGCATGTCCTGCCGAGCCGCTGTGGGCGCTTCCGTGACAGGCGTTTGCTGGACAGGCGCCTCTGTGACAGGCATGTTCATGGCAGGCGCCTCTGTGACAGGCATGTTCATGGCAGGCGCTTCTGCGGCGCCGTCCGCTGCGGGTGCATAGCCCTGCGGCGCGACCGTGGCGCCGTAATCGAGCGAGACGGGAGCGGTATAGCCCTGCGGCGCAACGGTGGCGCCGTAATCGAGCGAAACGGGGGTGGCGGCATAGCCCTGCGGCGCGACGGTGGCGCCGTAGTCCAGCCCGCCGAAGGGTGCGCTGTTTGCGACCTTGCGGCAGTAGGGGCACTGCGGGTAGATGTCCGTGTCATAAATATGACCTTTTCCGCATTCCTGTAAAGCCATAAGCACAATCTCCTTTTCTCTTTTGACCTTATTTTAGCATTTTCTTCCACAAAAAGCAACCATTCAGCGCAAAATTCTAGAGAAACTACTGCTGTAGCAGCAATCCGCGCGTGAGAGGTTGGTAAGGACGACAAAATTCAAGCCCGCGTTCGGGTGCGGGATATAACAATGGCGCAGCCAATTCATGCCGCAGGTAATTCATGGCGCAGCCATTTCATGCCCGAAGGGCAATTCATTCGGCGTTTGTAATAAAGGCAAAAATTATAGCCCACGTTATAACGCGGGCTATAAAGGTTATTGCTATATTTAACTTTTCACGCGCGGATCGGCTCCCGCGACACGCGGGCGCGGGCTATAGTGGTGATTGCTTTATTAAACGCTTCACTCGCGGACTGCTGCTACAGCCGTAGAGTAGGCGTGGAAAAAGACTCTGGCTTTGTCCGGGGTGCCTACGCCGTAGTATTGGCATTCGTTCTCGGCGGTCTCGCCCGGCTCGATGACGCCGTTTTCATCGGCGCAGGTTTCCTCGCTGACGTGGGTCAGCTTGCCGTCGCTGTAGAACAGCGCAAGGTACTTGTTGTTCATCGAAACGCGCTCTCCCTTGTTCTCGGCGCTGACCTTGACCGAGGTGGGGGTCAGGCTGAAATCGACCGCGATATCCTTGTCGATGGGCTGGAAGTCCTCGACCGGGACGAACTCCTCGATCTTGTACTCAAACGAGGAATACTGCCCGTTGCTGGTGAAATCGAGATAGACGGTGGTGCCGTCCTCGACGGCGATGGCGTTGCTGTAAGCCTTGTCGATCTGCTTGCCCTTCGGGTCGTAAAAGACCACGTCGCCGCTTAAATGGAGCATTTCGCCCGATTTATTGGTGATCAGCAGGTAGAGGTACCAGTATTTGTCCTCCTCCTGATAGGCGATCGGCTCGACGGTCACGTCGTCGCGCGTGACGGAGGTGTCCTTGGCGCGGGCGGCGAACTCGCACCCGACGGTGACGGGACGGTTGTCGGCGGGCTTGGTATCGGCGACACTGACTTCGGCGCTGTTGCCGCAGGAAGCGAGCACAGCCGCAAGCAGGCACAGAACCGACGCGGTCAGTGCCCTGACGGTTTTCCTCATAATAATCCCCCTCATGGAGCAGTTTCCGTCTCTATTATAACACATTTTTTCAAATTGTCACGCTTTTCTTGCCCGATCGCCGATGATCTCTTACAAAACCGGAAAATCTCCTTATCGGAAGGTATCGATAAACTCCGCCAAGAAGCGCTGGACCATGGTGACGTCGTTGACGTCCACCTTGCCGTTTCCGTCGACGTCGAGGAATGCCAGCTGCTTGGGATCGTCGGTATCAAAGAGGGTGTTGCCGTCGCTGTCCTTGAATTCGCTGAGGAAGCGCTGCATCAGCGATACGTCGACGATGCTGAGCGAGAGGTTGCGGTCGGCGTCGCCGATGATCGCGCCCGAGGCGGTGATATTGCCGACGTTCTCGAAGGTCACGCCCTGCGCGGCGGCGAAGGTCTCGGCAAAGGAGCCCTTGGTGCCGCAGAAGGTCAGCTTCGGGCACGCCTCAAAGGCATTCTCGGCGATCTGCGATACGCTGTCGGGGATGACGAGGGTCTCCAGCGCGCGACAGTTCTCAAATACGCCCATGCCGAGGGGTGCGTCCTTGGTTCCGATCTGCTCGACGCCGTTGGGCAGCGCGAGCTGCGGCAGGCTGCGGCAGTTATAGAACACCTCGTCGCCGATGGTCTCTACGCCGTCGGGGATGTTGATGCTGCGCAGGCGGCGGCAGTCGAAGAAGGTCTCGTCCTCGATGGCGGTGATGCCGTCGCCGAGGGTGACGTCGGTGAGATAGAGGCACTTTTCAAAGGCGTTGGCGCCGAGATAGGTGACGCTGTCGGGGATGTCGACCGTTTGCAGGCTGACGCAGTTGTAGAACGCGCCCGTTCCGATGGTGGTCACGGTGGCGGGGATGTCGACGGTTTTGAGGAATTTGTTGTTGGCAAACGCCCAGTCGCCGATGGCGGTGATCGGTGTGCCGGCGTAGTCGACGCCCTGCTTCCTGCCGTTGATGAGATATCTGTCGTCTTCGGGATAGTACGCGGGGATTTTCTCGCTCGTGCCGTTGACGTTGCTCAGCTCCAGCGTGCCGTCGTCCAGCAGGGTGAACGAGAGCGCATTGGAATAGGTGTGGCTGCTGCCGGAGCCGTCGCCCCAGTCAAGCGTCGCGCCGTTTGCTCTCGCCAGCCTGACCAGCTCGTTGACCTGTTCCTCCTTCAAGCCGAGCCGCCAAGCGGTGTCGACGATGGTCTGACGCTCGCTCTTGCCGTTGAACTTGACTGCGTTTTTGATGCTGCGATAATCGGTGCCGGTGATGAACCGGTAGAACAGACTCTCGTTATTCTCGCCTTCCCAGTAATCGTCGCCGATGACGTTGCCGATGGAGGTGATGGTGATGGGGTTGCCGTTGACGCCGCTCGCCCAGCGCACGACGTAACTCCGCTTGTTGGAGTCGACGTCGTTTTCGACCGTTTCCGCCGGCGGGCAGTAGGCGGTGTCGCCGAAGTTGGCGGAGGAGATGATCAGGTTGCAGGTCTGGATGCCCCAGTCGCCGGTGAAAATGCAGCTGTAAGCATCGCCGGAAAGGTTATAGCCCTTTTCTGCTAGATCATACGACCAGATGCCGTTGCCTTCATCGGTCATGAAGCCCTTCTTGGAGCCCCATGCAAAGGTGTTGCTCTCACCCGAGGTATGGCCGCTCAGGTAGATGGTGATCTTGTCGAAGTTCTTCCAGTCGCCGGGAACCTCAAAATAAACGACATTGCCGCTGCCGGTAGAACCGGTATCCTCATTTGCGCCGACTGCGGAATTATCGTCTGCGCCGACTGCGGACTCATCAGCCGCCGCAACCGCTTCGTCGGCTTCAACTGCGCTCGCTGCGACAACTGCGGTGGAACCGAGCATCAAAGCAGCGATAGCAATGCTTGCTATTCTCTTGAACATTTTTTTCTCCTCCTAAATGGTTCTTTATCCGAGAATCGTGATATCTCAGTAAAAATATTATACAATAATTGTACCGAAACTTCAATACTTTTCAAAAAATTTTGTCCGTCGCTTTCAACAAGAAATAATTAACGAATTTGTGTTATTTTGATAGATGGAAACGCGATATCCGCTTATTATGCTTCCTGAGAATGACGGCTCACACAAAATATCAGCCCAGCATTTTCTTCGCCGCGTCCTTGGCGATGCCGAGTGCCTCTTCCAGCTTGCTCTCGTCGCGGGCGCCCGCCATCGCGAGATTCGGCTTGCCGCCGCCGTTGCCGCCTGCCGCCTGTGCCGCAGCCTTGACCAGCTTGCCCGCATGGGCGCCCTTGCCGACGGCATTCTTGCCGCACGCAGCCGCGATATTGATCTTGCCGTCCTTGTTGACCGTGGCGATCACCGCGATCAGGTTAGGATCGCCTGCGATCGCGTTCTCGCACATCGTGCGCAGCACATCCGCGCCGACGCCCTCGGTAACGCCCGTCACCAGCGTCATATCGCCGTAAACCTCGGCACGCGCCATGATGGACTTCATATTGAACGAGGCGAGCTTCGCGTTGAGCGACTCGATCTCCTTCTGCTGCGCCTTCATGTGCTCCGCCGCCTTCTGCACGCCCTCGACCAACGCCTTGGGATTGCTGAGCTTCAGCGCCGAAGCCGCGTTGACGACCACCGCCTGCACGTTGTTGATATAACGCAGCACGCCTCTGCCGGTCAGCGCCTCGATCCTTCTGACGCCCGCCGCGACCGAGCCCTCCTGGCGGATCTTGAACACGCCCAGCATGGAGGTGTTCTCGGCGTGGGTACCGCCGCAGAATTCCGCCGAGAAGTCGCCCGCGCTGACGACGCGGACCGTCTCGCCGTACTTTTCGCCGAACAGCGCCGTCGCACCGAGCTTTTTGGCTTCTTCGATCGGCATCTCGCGGGTGACGACGGGGATCGACTCAAAGATCTTGTCGTTGACCATGATCTCGACGTCCATCAGTTCCTTGGCGGTCATCGCCTCAAAATGCGTAAAGTCAAAGCGGAGATAGTCCTCGTTGACGAGCTGACCCGCCTGCTGCACATGGCTGCCCAGCACCTCGCGCAGCGCCGCCTGCAAAAGATGCGCCGCGGTGTGGTTGCGCTTGATATCGTTTCTGCGCTCCGCGTCGATCGCCGCGCGCAGCGTCATGCCGACGCTGACACTGCCCTCGCTGATGTCGCAGGCGTGCAGGAAGATGTTGCCGGAGATATCCTTGGTGGTGTTGTCGACGTCCGCAGAGAAGCCCTCGGCGGTCAGATCGCCCGTGTCGCCCACCTGTCCGCCGCTCTCGGCGTAGAAGGGCGTTTTGTCGAGTACGATGAGCACGCTCTCGCCCTCGCCCGCCGACTCGATGCGCTTGCCGTCCTTGACGATGGCGAGCACCTGTGCCTCTGCTTCAAGCTCGGTGTAGCCGACGAAGGCAGTCGCCGCAAGATCGGAGAGGTCGGTGTTATCGCTGATCCAAGCGTCGGCGCCCGCGTTCTTCCGCGCGGCGCGGGAGCGCTTTTTCTGCTCTTTCATCAGATCATGGAAGCGGTCGACGTCGACCTTAATGCCCTTTTCCTCTAATATCTCGCGGGTGAGGTCGATCGGGAAGCCGAAGGTGTCGTTGAGCTTAAAGGCGTCCTCGCCGCTGATGACCTTGACGTCCCGGCTCTCCGCCAGATTTTGCAGCATCTTCATGCCCTGGTCGATCGTCTTGGCAAAGCTCTCCTCCTCCACGCGGATGACCTTGGTGATGAACTCCCGCTTCTCAGCCAGCTCGGGATAGGCGGTGAGGTTCTCCCTGATCACGGTGTCGCAGACCTTGTAGAGGAACGGCTCCTTGTAGCCGAGCAGCCTGCCGTGACGCGCGGCGCGTCTGAGCAGACGGCGCAGCACATAGCCCTTTCCCTCGTTGGAGGGCATGACGCCGTCGCCGATCATAAAGGTGGTGGAGCGGATGTGGTCGGTGATAACGCGCAGGGAGATGTCGCTCTTCTCACCGGCGCCGTACTGCACGCCCGTGATCTCGCAGATGTGCTTCATGATATTCTGCACGGTGTCGACGAGGAAGAGGTTGTCGACCTCCTGCATGACGCAGGCAAGGCGCTCCAAGCCCATGCCGGTGTCGATATTGGGATGCTCCAAGGGGGTGTAGTTGCCCTTGCCGTCGCTCTCAAACTGGGTGAAAACGAGGTTCCAGACCTCGACGAAGCGGTCGCACTCGCAGCCGACGTGGCAGTCGGGGCTGCCGCAGCCCTTCTCGGGTCCGCGGTCAAAGTAGATCTCGGAGCAGGGACCGCAGGGACCCGAGCCGTGCTCCCAGAAGTTGTCCTCCTTGCCGAGACGCACCATATGAGAGGGGGCGACGCCGACCTCCTTCGTCCAGATATCATATGCCTCGTCGTCATCCTGATAGATGGAGACATAGAGCTTGTCCTCGGGCAGCTCGAGCACCTTGGTAAAGAATTCCCACGCCCAAGCGGTCGCCTCGCGCTTGAAATAGTCGCCGAACGAGAAGTTGCCCAGCATCTCAAAGAAGGTGCCGTGACGGGCGGTGATGCCGACGCGCTCGATATCGGGCGTGCGGATGCACTTCTGGCAGGTGGTCACGCGCTTGCGCGGCGGGGTCACCTCTCCGGTGAAATACTTCTTCATGGGAGCCATGCCGCTGTTGATCAGCAGAAGGCTGTTGTCGTCCTTCGGAATCAGTGAAAAGCTCGGCAGCCGCAGGCAGCCCTTCGACTCAAAAAATGAGAGGAACTTCTCACGCAATTCGTTTAGTCCTGTCCACTGCATTGTTGATTACTCCTTTTATGTGAATAGAATATTGAATGATGGTTCATCGATCTCTTGCCGCCGCGCTGTCAATCTCTTTTTCTGCGGATCACAGATCCCGCAGGGACAGCCCTGTCCGCCAGCATAGTCAGTCTCTCGGTGGGATGGGGCGCGCTTTCGACGCTCTCTCCCTCTCCGTTGATCAGGCTGATGCAGGTGATTTCGTAGGGGATGCCGCCGGGCGGCAGGACGTCGAGCGTATCGCCGACCCAGAACTTGTTGCGCTGGGAGATCAGCGAGGTGTAGCCGTCGATGCTCTGCTCACAGACAGCGACATTGTCATAGCGGCGGATATAGCCGCCGTCGTCCGTCACCTGTCCCGGCTCGCCGCCGAAATAGAAGCCCGTGCTGTAGGCGCGGTGGCTGATCTTTTCCAGCTCCTCGCGGATCCACGGATGGAGCACAAAGGGGTCGCCCTCCTCAAAGTACTGGTCGACCGCCTTGCGGTAGGCGTTGGTCGTGACGGCGGTGTAATAGGCGGATTTTGCCCTGCCCTCGATCTTGAAGCTGGACACGCCCGCCTTGACCAGCGCGGGGATGTGCTCGATCATACACAGGTCGCGCGAGTTATAGAGGAAGGTACCGCGACTGTCCTCCTCGACGGGGAAATACTGCCCTTCGCGGGTCTCCTCAAAGAGGTGGTACTTCCAGCGGCACGGCTGGGCGCAGTCGCCGTGATTGGCGTCCCTGCCCGTCATGTAGCTCGAGATCAGGCACCTGCCCGAAAACGAGACACACATCGCGCCGTGCACAAAACACTCGATCTCCAGCTCCTTGGGCACCTTGGCGCGGATCTCCGCGATCTCGTCCAGCGGGATCTCGCGCGCCATCACCACGCGCGACGCGCCCATCTGATACAGCGCGTTCGCGGCGGCGTAGTTGGTCACGCCCGCCTGGGTGGAGATATGGCGCGCCACACGCGGCGCGTAGCGCTTTGCCGCCTCAAAAACACCGAGGTCGGCGATGATGAACGCGTCCACCCCGCAGTCCTGCGCCGTTATCAGAAAGCCGGGCAGCGCCTTCAGCTCGTCGTTGCGCGGCAGGATATTGCAGGTCAGGTGGATCTTTTTTCCCTTGGCGTGCGCCGCCGCGCAGGCGCGGCGCAGCTCGTCCGCATCGAAATTGCGCGGCGAGGAGCGCATGCCGAACATTCTTCCCGCGAGAAAGACCGCGTCCGCCCCGAAGCTCAGGGCGGATTGCAGGCAGTCCATATCTCCCGCGGGAGAGAGGATCTCAGGTTTGTTGGTCATTATTTGATGATCTCCAGATTTGCCTCGTGCTCATAGATGGTGGAGGCGTAGTACGCCTGACCGTCCTTGTCGTGGCAGAAGTAGTAGTAGCTTGTCTCTGCGGGCTGCAACGCGGCGATAATCGCGTCGTTGCCGGGGTTGCAGATCGGTCCCGGCGGCAGTCCCTCAAGGGTATAGGTATCGTAGCGGCTCTTGAAATTCTTGCCCGCCGTCACGGGAAGGGTCTCGGCGCTGCGGTAGGGATAGTATTTGGTGGAATCCAGACCGAGATACTGCACGCCCATGTCGATCGGCGCCGACAGACGGTTGTAGAGGATGGAGGAGATGACCTTCATGTCATCCTTGTCAGCCGCCTCCGCCTGCAGGATCGAGGCGATGGTCAGGATCTCGTCGAGGGAATACTTGGAGCCGGTCTTTTCGATCATCTTGTGGATGGAATAGCGCTTGTCATAACCCTCGAAGGTCTGCTTCTCATAGAGACGGTTCTCAAAGTTATTGAGGAACTTGTAGATGATGCTCATGGGGTCGTCGTTGTGATAAAACTCGTATTTATCGGGATAGAGATAACCCTCGAGCTTATAGTAGCGGTCATTTCCGTTGGGGATCGCCTTGAGGAAATCAAAGTCGTCGTCAAACTTGTCGGACGCGCAGAGGTCAAGGAAGCTTTGCTTCTGCTTCTCGCTCAGGGCGCCCTCGTTGACGAGCTTGTCCGCGATCTCGAGGGTGTTCATACCCTCGATGATGGTGATCTCCACCGTGTCGGTTCGGCTGGCCTTGCCCTGCAGGTGGGTCAAAATCGCCTGATAGTCCATGTTCTTGCGGAGCTGATAGGTGCCCTCGGTAAAGTAATCGGCGTTCTTGGTGAGCTTGGCGAACAGCTTGAAGTAATTCGCCTCGCCGATCACGCCGTTCATTTCGAGCACCTCGGTCACCTTTTCCAGCGTCGGGTCGGCGGGGATCTTGACCGAAACCTCCGTGTCGTCGGTGCGGTAGATCGCCAGCAGGTCGTTCATGCCCGTCACCACATAGGTGGAGACCATGGTGCCGACCAGCAGGATTGCCACCAGCCACATGATGCGGAAAATGCGGCGGTTGCGGCGGTTGCGCTTTTTCAGCTCGCGCTTTTGCTCGCGGTCGCGCTTCTTCAGCGATTTCTGGGATTTGCGGGCGATCTTCTCCTTCACATCCTGTCCGCTGAACGAGTGGATCTCCTCGGGCTGGCGTGCGGATGAATCGGACGCGCCTTTATCCTCGATGACGAGGTGAAAGTTTTCCGCTTTTTTGCGTCTTTGCTCGTCAAATTGCTGACGGTCGTTGTCGTTTCTTTCCATACATACACCTCTTATTGGTTGCGGTTGATAAATCTTTCGGTTACCAAAATATCCGTATGTCTGTCGTGCGTCCCTCTCGGGAGCTGCTTCACTGTGTATTTCGAAAAGCAGATGCCCGCAGTCACGCCGCCGAACGCGTCGAGAAAGCGGTCGTAATAGCCCTTGCCGAAGCCGATGCGGTAGCCCTCCAGATCAAAGCAGAGCCCCGGCACGATGCACAGCCCGCGGGACAGGTCGCTCACCTTTTCACAGATCGCGGGATCCGGCTCCGGCAGAGAGAACATGCCCTTTACCAGATCGGAGCGCGAGCGGATATAATAGAACGCCATCCTGCCCGATCGGTCGGTGCAGCGCGGCACGGCGACGCGCTTGCCCTGCTGCAGCGCATCCTCGATGATGTGCGCGGTGTCGCATTCGATCGGCGAGGAAACAAAGATGAACAGCGTGTCACAGCGGCGGTATTCCTCCATGCCCAGCACCTGTGCGGTCAAAGCCTCGTCCAGCCGCCGCTTGACGTCGGGCGGGCACTGCTCGCGCAGCTTGCGGTAGTGCGCACGCAGGCGGCGCTTTTCCTCCTTGACGTTGATCAGTAACATTGCATATCGTGCAGGACCTTGTCTGCGGTCGCCTTGGAAACCGCCACGCTGACGATCGCGTGTCCGAAGCTGAGCGAGCAGCCCGCGCCCTTGGCGGTGATCACGTTGCCGTCGACGACCACATGGTCGCCCGTGACGACCGCGCCGCGCAGCTCCTTTTCAAAGCCCGGGAAGCAGGTCACCTGTCTGTCCTGCAAAATGCCCATGGCGCCGAGGATCGAGGGCGCCGCGCAGATGGCAGCCACCGGCTTGCCGCTCTCATAACAGCGGCGGACGCATTCGATGACCTCCTTGCTCGCCTTGAGGTTGAGCGTGCCCGGCATGCCGCCCGGCAGGACCGCGCCCTCCGCTTCATCATATGAGAGTTCGCCGAGCGTGATGTCCGCCTTGACCGTCACGCCGTTGGAGCTTTCGACATACTCGCCCGTCACGCCGACGGTTTTGACGTCCATGCCCGCGCGGCGCATGACGTCGAGCGGCGCCATCGCTTCGGTGATCTCAAATCCGTTTGCCAAAAATAAATAAACCATACCGTTTTTCCTTTCCAATCAATTCATTGTCAGTCCGATAAACACCCGCCCGGGCAGCTCGCAGCCGCTTTGCAGCGACTTTGCCATGCCGCAGCGCTGCACCTCACAGCCGGAAAACAGCGGCGCCTCCGCACAGCCTGTCAGCGTAAAGCGCCGCACGCCCGCGGCGGATAAGGTGTATTTTAATTCTTCAATCGAATCATACACAGCGTAAAACACATCGGCAGCCGCTCCGTTCTGCTCCAAGAGCGCGAACACATGCGCGTTTTGCAGCACGGTCACACCGTAGCAGGCGTAATAGGCAGCCGCGAATCGGATGTAATTTTTATTCCATAAAAGAGATTTGTCCTTGTGGCACCGCTGCTGCAGCGCCTCCCAATCCGGCTCGCCCGCACGGTCGACAGGCTTGCCGCCGTCGGTCGTCATGGTCTTGCGGCACACGGCGCCGCAGGGAACATAACCCATGCGCCCGTAAAAGCGATACAGCCCTTCGCTTGCGGGCAGCAGCACCGAATAGCAGTCGCCGCGCCGCTGTGCGTCCCGCAGGGCGAAATCGATCAGCGCGGTCATCACGCCGCGCCCGCGGTATTCCCGCCGTGTGGCGGCGCCGCAGAGATAGTGCGCGGGCTTGCCGCAGAGCGTGCAGCCGACCAGATAGACAGCGGCGATCGGCGCGCCGTTTTCCTCGGCGAGGTAGCCGTGGGTGTCGGATAAATTTCTTTCAAAGAATAATTTTGCCGCTTCCTCCTTTTCGGAAAAGCAATCGCACCACAGCCCGAGCAGGCGCGGAAGGTCGCTTTTCCCGATCGCGCGGCGGTTCATTTCGGCACCGCCGAAAAGCGGTCGTAGATGATCACGGGGTTGTAGGAGAGCTTTGCCTTGCGCAGCCCCTCCAGCCCGAGATCCTCTTCCCTATTGATATAGGTATACTTAGTCAGCGTTTTGGCGAATTCATTGTTGATGACCGCGTACACGCCGTCATAGGCGCGCAGCGCCTTCTCAAAAATCACGTCGAAGCACTGCGGCGAGATCTCGCTGCCCATCGTCATGGCGACGGGGTCATTGTCGACGTAGAGCAGGCCGCCGTGCATGCGCAGCTCCTCGAAGCTGTCGCAAGCCTTGCAAAACACCGCGTACTCCGCATGCTCGCGCGGGTCAAGGTCATTCTCCCTGCACCACCGCTCCATCACGCGCACCGCGTCGGAAAGGTTGCTTTCGTCGATGGTGCAGAACCGCGCATCGTCGCCGTAGGTGCGGTAGAATTTGGAGATATGATTGCGCTTGGCGTGAAATTTTTTGCCGGCAAGTGTCGCCAGATCGCGCGAAAGGTAGATGTAATCCTGATTCTCCGGCTCACGTTCAAAGTCGAAGCGGTCGGGGCAGAGCGTTTCCAGCAGCTCGCGCTCGCGCTTGGACAGATAGGCGAGCTGCGGCTGACTGCCGCGCTGCGCCGCGTCGGAAAAAATCTCGTCCAATGCGCCTCGGACATTCTCGCCTGCGGGCATGCAATAGCCCCACACGCGCCTGTCGTCGCGGAAATACGCCTTGATCAGCGTGTTGTCCCACACGGCGACGCACAGCTTGTACGCCTCGTTCCACAGGTAGCCGCTGACGATGTTCGCTTCGCAGCCCAATGCGCCGCTGCCCTGATAAAAGCGCCCGTAGTACGCGATTTTCTCTTTTTCGATCGGTTGAAATGCTATCATAAAATCGTTCGGATCCGTTCTTCGATCTCTTCCGCGATCTCCCCGATCGGCTTGATCGCGCCGTCGCGGCAGCAGTCGATCCTCATCCAGCCGCAGCGTTCGGCGGCATAGAGCGCGCTTCTGCGGCAGGAGAGCTGATAAGCGAGGTCGCTCTCGTGTAAATCCTTTTTGCTGTTGTCGCCGCCGTAGCGCTGCTCCATCAGCTTTTGCGAAACGCCGGGGTCTACGTCGAGGTAGATCACCGCGTCGGGGCGCGGCAAGCCCAGCTTGTCATATTCGAAATCAGCCTGCCAGCGGATGAATGCATCCCGCTCGGCGTCGCTGACCTTTGCCATCTGATAAATGATATTCGAGGTGCAGTAGCGGTCGCACAGCAGCACCGCACCCTCCCGGTAGTCCTTCTTCCAGTCGCCCAGCCAGCTCGCCGCGCGGTCGACCGCGTAAAAAGCCGAAGCCGCATAGGCGTTGACATCGCCGGGCCTGTCGCCGAACGCGCCGCCCAGATACATCCTGACGAGTGACGACGAGGGGCTTTCATAATCGGGAAACGTGAGTTGACGGACCCGCATGCCCTGCGCCCTCAGTTTTTCGGCGAGGAGCTTGGTCTGCGTCGCCTTGCCGGAGCCGTCGAGTCCCTCGATGACGATCAGCTTAGACTGTTTCATGCTCTTCCCCGCTTTCCCGCTGTCTGCGGTATTTTTCCCGCATCTCCTTCTGCCTGCCGCAGCTCATGCTGCCCTCGGGACAGGGTCCGAACAGGCAGGACGGTCCGCAGTTTTGGAACAGGTGCGGCGCGACCGCCAGACATTGCAGCAGCATTTGCTCCGCAACCTCTCGGATCTCCCACTGGGCGCGGTTGCAGCAGCGGTGGGCAAAAAAGTTTTGCAGGCTGCGCGCGTTGAAGGTGCAGACGATCTTGGTGGTGGAGGCGTTGGGCAGAATGAAGCGCGCGTCCTCGTTCGCCTTTTTGATGAAGGCGGCGCAGCGGGCTTTGTCGCGCTGACGGAACGCCTCGATGATCGCCTCGTCGTCGCCCTCCTGCTTTGCTCCGAGATATTCGTTGATATAACCCGCTGCCAGCGCGTCGCGGATCTCCTTGTAAGCCCTTGCCTGCTCCGAGAGGACGCGCTCATACGCTGCCAGCGCCTTGGGATTTTCGGCGATCGCGGGCGGCGTCACGAAGTCGAATTTCGTGCCGTCCACATAGCGCTGCGACTGCTGGCTGTAGGACGCGATGCGGTGCCGCACCAGCTGGTGAGAACAGGCGCGCGAGATGCCCTCGATGCCAAAGGTGAAGGAGGCGTGCTCGATGGGACTGGCATGGCCGAGGCTCGCCAGCATGTCGATGAACGAGGCGGTCTTTTCCTCCGTCAGGCCCTCGCGGATCTCGCTGATGTCGGACGGCGAATAGCAGAGCTTTGCCGCCATCGCCACCACCTGCTCGGGGTCGGGCGTGTGAGCCAGAAGCTGAACCTTGATTGCCATTTTTATCCCCCACTTCTCCATTTTACATAATTATTAGTATTATAACATTATCTCTTCTTTTTTGCAAGTACCGCGCATCAGTTTTTCTGATGCCAAAACATAACAAAAGCGGAGCCGCCGCGGTTTCCCGCGAGACAGCTCCTTTACCTTTCATCCTTAAACCGGATGGATCATATTCTTTTTGTCGAGCAGCTTGCCGTTGATGCCCGCTTTCTTGTTTCTTCTCTTCTCAAAGAAGTCCATCGCCACCTTGGGGAACTGCGCGTAGGACAGCACGTCCTCGGGCTGCTCCATCCACTCCTCGATCTCATGGCGCATGCGGTCGAGCTCGGGTAAGAGACGGTCGGCGGGTCTGCCGGTGATGATCTCCATGTCGCCGCAGATCTTCTTTTGGAACGCGGGGTCGATCGGCATCGGCGTGGTGCCGTATTCGCCCGCGACCATGCCCTTGAATTCCTGTGTGCACATGCTGTAGCGCTCGCCCGTGATCACGTTGAACACCGCCTGCGTGCCGACGATCTGTGAGGTCGGGGTGACCAGCGGCGGATAGCCGGAATCCTCGCGCACGCGCGGCACCTCCTCGAGCACCTCGGTCAGCTTGTCCTCCTTGCCCGCCTGCTTCAACTGGGACAGCAGGTTGGAGAGCATGCCGCCCGGCACCTGATAAATCAGCGCCTTGGCGTCGGTGGCGAGCATTTTCGGGTCGAGCAAGCCGCTTTCGATATACTTCTCGCGCAGCGTCATAAAGTAGGCGCGGATCTCGGCGAGCTGACGGATATCGAGTCCCGTATCATAGGGCGTGCCCTGCAAAGCGGCGACCATCGACTCGGTCGGCGCGTGAGAGGTGCCCAGCGCCAGCGGGCTGATCGCGGTGTCGATCGCGTCGGCGCCCGCCTCCACCGCCTTGAGCAGACACATCGAGGCGAGACCCGAGGTGTAGTGGGTGTGGAGCTGCAGGGGCATTTCGGGCAGCGCTTCCTTGATCGCCCTGACCAGCGATTCGGTGCGCGACGGCGTCAGCAGCGCCGCCATATCCTTGATACAGATGGAATGCGCGCCGGCGTCGGCGATCCTCTTGGCGTACTCCACATAGTAGTCGTCGGTAAAGACGGGTCCCGTGGTGTAGCTGATGGCGACCTGCGCGTGACCGCCCTCGCGGTTTGCCGCGTCGATCGCGGTTTTGAGGTTCTTGATGTCGTTGAGCGCGTCAAAAATGCGGATGATATCGATGCCGTTCGCGATCGAGCGCTCTACGAGGTACTCCACACAGTCGTCCGCGTAGTGGCGGTAACCGAGCATATTCTGTCCGCGGAACAGCATTTGCAGCTTGGTGTTCGGGCAGTGATCCTTGATGGTGCGCAGGCGCTGCCACGGATCCTCGTTCAGAAAGCGCAGACAGGCGTCATAGGTCGCGCCGCCCCAGCATTCCAGCGAGTAATAACCGATCTTATCGAGCGAGTCCAGAATCGGAAGCATTTCCTCGGTCGTCATTCTGGTCGCGATCAGAGACTGGTGCGCATCGCGCAGCGCGGTCTCGGTGATTTTTATTTTCTTTGCCATGCTCACGCTCTCCCAATCAGTTCATCGTTACCAATACCTTGCCCGAGTCGACGGCTTCGCCCTTGGCGACCTCGATCGTGACAACGGTGCCGTCCTGCGGCGCCTTGACGGGAGTTTCCATCTTCATCGCCTCGATAAAGACAAGATCCTCTCCCGATTTGACGGTCTGACCCGCGGTGACAACGACGTTGACGACGGTGCCGGGCATCGGCGCCTTGACGCTGATATTGCCGACGGCGCCTGCAGGTGCGGCGGGCTTGGCGGAAGGAGCGGGTGCAGCAGCGGCAGCAGGTGCGGCGGGAGCGGCAGTCTCGCCGAGCTCCTCGACCTGTACGTCATAGGTGGTGCCGTTTACGGTGATTCTCAAGTTTTTCATAGTTATTATCCCCTTTATTCGTGAATGGTATGATCGGTGTTAAGCAACCGCTCTGCCATTAATAAGTGTTGTGTTTCTTGGCGACGGTCGGCACGCGCTTGCCTGCCATCATGTCGAGCGCCGACAGAAGCGCCCCTCTGAGCGCGGGCTCCTCAACAATGCCGTCAACATAGCCGTTCTGCGCGGCATTGAACGCCGAAAGCGTCTCCTGTGCGAACTGCATGGCGACTGCCTGCTGCTTGTCCGCGGGCACCTTCATGCGCTCGGGCGCCATGATGAAGGCGGCAGCCTCCACATTGACAGGAGAGATGACCGCGTTCGGGAAGGCGTAGACCACATCGGCGTTCGCGCCCGTGCCGGCGAGGGCGATATAGGCGGAGCCGATCGCCTTGCCCACGACGACCGAAATTTTCACGGTGGTCGCCTCGGCATAGGCAGCGGTCAGCTTTCGTGCGGAAGCGATATCCGTAAAGCCGTCGCAATCGACGAAGGAGATGACGGGCAGCGAGAAGGCGTCGCAGAAGCGGACAAAGCGCGCGGCTTTTTCCGCTGACGGCGCGTCGAGCTTTTTGCCCACGGTGCGCACCACGCCGATGACGCTGCCGCCCATGCGCGCCAGACGGATCCGCGCCGCTGCGCCGAACGCGTCGGCGAGCTTGAATTTCGAGCCGCCGTCGACCGTTTTGCTGACGATGCAGTTGTGGTCGGGAGCGGGCTGTTCCTCATATGCCTCGGGCGCTGCGGTCAGGTTGTTCGAGGGCAGATAGCCCACCAACTCACGCGCCTTTGCCACGGCTTCCTCCGCATCCCTGACGACGAGCGCCGCCACACCGTTTGCCGCATTGGCAGCCGCGTCGGCGTTCTCGCCCGTGACGTCAAGCGAGAGCTGCGCGTCCTCGGTCATCAGCACAAAGTCGGCGCTGACCGCTGCCAGCGCATTGGTGCCCAAGCAGGTCCCCGTCACGACGGACACCTGCGGTACCGCGCCGCTGAGCTTCGAGGTGAGATTGAGCACCTCGCCGCAGCCTGCCAGCAATTCGACGCCCTGCGCCAGCCTGCCGCCGACGCTGTCGTAAAAGCCGACGACGGGCGCGCCTGTCTTGAGCGCGAGCTTATAGAGCTTTTTGAGCTTGGCGGTCTGCGCCTTGCTCATGGCGCCGCCGCAAAAATCGCTGTTCTGCGCAAACGCATAGACGGGCATGCCGTCCACCATGCCGAAGCCTGCAACGACCTCCGCGAAGCCGTCGCCCGACTTGGCGAACGCGTCGATCTCACAAAAGCTGTCCGCGTCAAAGAACGCGTTCAGCCGTTGAAAAGCGGCTGTCGCCGCGATCTCGGCGCGTGCCGCATTTACCTGATCCATTACCATGTAGATTTCCTCCTATGTGACGCGGAAAGCCGAGCCTCCGCATTTCAAATCATATTGTTTCTATTATAACGCAAACGAGCCGAAAACACAAGTGCTTTTCATCCATCAAAAGCAGAAATCCCTTCCGGAGACCGCCGTCCATAATAAAAAGGGTCGGCAAAAGCCAACCCCGCAGCCGAAAAGGCGACGATATTATATGATCCTGCCGTTGACCAGCGGATTTGCCAGCAGGTTCTTGACCTCTTTTTCGGTCAGATCGCGCCAGTCACCCTGCTTGAGCATGCCCATCTTGACGCCGCCGATCTGGGTGCGCCTGAGACGCGCGACCTCCAAGCCGACCGCCTCGCACATGCGTCGGATCTCGCGGTTCTTGCCCTCATGGAGGATCATCTCCATCACCACGCGTCCCGGCTCCTTGTGCAGGACATGGACGATGGCGGGCGCTGTCTTGACGCCGTCGAGCTCGATGCCGGTCTCCAGCTTGATGAGCTGCTCCTCGGTGATATCGGGGCGCACGGTCACGCGGTAGAACTTATAGACGCTGTTGCGCGGGTGCATGATCTTGTTGGCAAAGGCGCCGTCGTTGGTAAAGATCAGCATGCCCTCCGAGTCCTTGTCCAGCCTGCCGATCGGATAGACGCGCTCGCCCACGTTCCGCACCAGCTCGGCGACGCATTTTCTGCCGCGCTCGTCGCTCATCGTCGTGATGAAGCCGCGCGGCTTGTTGAGCATGATGTAGCGGAAATGCGCCTTGGGCATGACAATGCGCTTGCCGCTGACATACACCTTGTCGGAAGCGGACACCTTGTCACCCAAGACGGCGGTTTTGCCGTTGATCTTTACCTTTCCCTGCAAAATCAGCTCCTCCGCCTTGCGGCGTGAGGCGATGCCGCACTGGGAAATGAATTTTTGCAGTCTGAGCGGTTCGTTTTTATCCATAGGTCAAAAATTCCTTTATCTTTTGAATGAAACTCTTGGTTGTCTTTTTTGCCGCGACATCCTCCGCCGCGACGAGCTTGACGCTGTCGAGCACCTTTCCGTCGAGCGCATAGTCGATCCTGCCGAGGACGTCGCCCGTGCATACGGGCGCATAGGCGAAGGGGTCGAGATAGACCGTCTGTGAGACATCTTCGGCTTTGCCCTTTGCGACCACGGCGCAGGCGTCGCGCGCCGCCTTGACGGTCAGCGTCTGCCGTTCTCCGCCGACGCAGGCGAGATTCAGCCGCGTGCCGCCGCTTTGGACGCGCTCCAACACGGAAAAGCCGCTGTCATAGAGGGCGATATGGTCGTTCCAGTCGTCACGGTCGTCGAGCGTCACACAGATCAGGGTGATGCCGTCGCGCCGCGCCGCCGAGACCAAGCATCTGCCTGCCGCGTCGGTATAGCCGGTCTTGCCGCCGATGCAGCCCTCGCAGAGGCTGAGCAGGCGGTTGTGGTTATTATAGGTCACGAGCTTGTCGGCGGGCTTGACAAAGCGCACGGACTTGCTCTTTTGAAAGGTCAGGTCCGCAAAGGCGCGGTTGCGCAGACCTCCCGCCATCAGCAGCGCGAGGTCATAGGCGGTGGTGTAGTGCTCGTCGTCGTCCAAGCCGCTCGGCGTGACAAAATGCGTGTGCGCCATGCCGAGCTGCTTCGCGCGGGCATTCATCAGTCGCGCAAAGCCTTCGGCGCTTCCCCCGACGGAGATCGCCGCCGCGTTCGCCGCGTCGTTGCCCGAGCACATCATCATGCCCGTTGCCAGATCGCTCAGCCGCAGCTGTTCGCCGACCTCGAGATACATCGAGCTGCCCTCGGCGGTCATCTCCTGCGTGAAGGTGATGATACGGTCGTTCTTCGCCGCTTCCTCCAAGGTCAGCAGGGTCGTCATCAGCTTGGTCGTGCTGGCAGGGCGCATCCGCTCGGTTTCGTTCTTTGAGAGAATAATCGAATGATTCTCCACGCAGTACAGCACATATGCCCGCGCGCCGGTCTCCGTCTCTTCCGCAGACACCGCGGTCGGAAACACAAGCGCCAGCGCGAATACCAGCATAACAGAAAGCAGTTTCCTCACAGCCATCCCTCCATTGAAGTGTATGCCGGAGCGCCCTCTCTTATGCCGGTGCGCGAAAAATCAGAGATCGACGTCGTCGACCGTGATCTCCGAGAAATCGTCGGTCACGTCGATTCCGGTCTCCTTATCCTTTTTGTCCTTCTTGAAGAAGCTCTTGACCTTATCGACCACGTCGGGAACCATTTCGAAAATCTTTTCCAGATTGTCGCCGCCGCCGACAGAGATCAGGCGCACGTTGCCCTGATATACCGTGAGGAAGGCAATCGGCTGGATGGTGACGCCCGCGCCGCTGCCGCCGCCGAAGAGATCTTTGTTCTCATTCTTGGTCGGCAAATCGGAGCCGCCCGAGGCAAAGCCGTAGCTCACCTTGGAAACCGGAATGATCAGCGTGCCGTCCGCCGCCGTGATGGGCGTGCCGACGATGGTGTTGACGTCCACCATTTCCTTGATTTTTTCCATTGTGATGTTCATTAAATTGCCGATGGGATGTTCCATATTCAACTCTCCTTCATTGAAAGATTGATTATTTTTCTCTTCTTCCTTTTGCGGCTTCTTTTTGCCCCGTCTGAGACTGAGCACCAGCCGCAGCGCCTTGAAGCCGTACCGCAGCGCCAGCGCCGCGATCCAAACCACGCGGATATATACATAGATATCCACCGCGTACTTCGACTCCTCGCCCTCACGGAAGTTGGGCGCGATGTCCACGCCGTACTGACGGCACTTGGCAGCCTTGACCAGCACGCTCACCGCGGGGTAGACCGCCAGACAGAGGGTGCCGTATTTGACCGCCGTGTCCTCGGCGTCCTTGCCGCAATAGCTGATGCTGATATTCAGGCGCTTGATGATCAGGTGCTTGAAAAAGCTCTTCATCGCGCCTGCCGCCAGCGAAGCTGCTTCGCGGATGGTGTCGATCAGCCAGCCGATGCCCTTCTCCTTAATCAGATTGGGCTTCTTTTCCTTGGGCTTTTTCTCCTTCGGTTTTTCCTGCTTGGGCTTTTCCCGCTTGGGCTTTTTTGCCTTCTTCGGCTTGGGCGGATAGATCGGGATCGAGATGAAGCCGATTTTCAGCACCGCCTTTACCTCTCCCTCAAACCCCGCCAGAAAGCCGATGGGAATGAGCAGGATCAGGGCAAAGAACAGGATGATTCCGAGTACGATATACAACCACGTCAAAAGCATCCCTCCCGCCTGTTCCTGTTAATCGGTCAATTGCCGTTTTCCTCTTGAGCCTGTCCGTCCGGCTCCTCCTGCTTTTCCTCGGGCAGCGGCGGCAGCTCCTCCAAATCCGCGATATTGAAGCAGCGCAGGAAGTTCTCCGTCGTGCCGTAGAGCAGCGGTCTGCCCGGCAGCTCCAGTCTGCCCTTTTCCTCGATCAGATCCTTGGCGCACAGGCTGCCGATGACGCCGCTGCAATCCACGCCGCGCACCTGCTCGACAAACGCCTTGGTGACGGGCTGATTGTAGGCGATGACCGCCAGCACCTCCAATGCCGCCTGCGAGAGCGGCGTATTGCGGCGCAGATCCATGACCGTGCGGATCTGCGGCGCATATTCCTTGCGCGATGCCATTTGATAACTGTTTTTCAGCTTGATGATCGTGATGCCCCGTTGGGCGCGGTCGTATTCCTCTTTCAGCGCGGTGAGCTGACGCTGTGCTTCTTCTTCCGTGATCTCCAATGCCTGCGCGATGCGCGACACCTCTACCGACGCGCCGTTGGCGAACAAAATCGCCTCGATCGCGGCGGGGATATTGATTTCCTTGCTCTCGTTCGCTGCGGTTTCACTCATGTCGCCGCCTCCCCGTCTCTTTCTATCATGTGCACGACGGCGTGCTCGCCCGTGCCCTCAATGCGGATGCGCTTGCCCTTGACGAGCTCCAGCGTCGCCAGAAAGGTGGCGACAAGGTCGCTTTTGCCCTCGCATACCGCGAAAATCTCGTGATATTCCAGCTTCTTTCCGTGCCATAAGCGGCGCATGAGCTGGATGATCTTGCTGTTGACCGAAACGATCTTATGCGCCACGATGCCCGAAAACGCCTGCTCGGGCGGCGGCAGGCGGCGCTTGCCTCTGCCGACCGCGCTGATATACGCTTTCACGATATCCTCGGGCGGGTGGCTGCGCTTGTAGGTCATATCATAGCCGACGGGCGTCGCCGAACGGCAGAAGGTGTCAAAATCGTAGATCATGCCGAGCTTGGCGGCGACCTCGCGGCAGACCGCGTATTCCAGCAGCTGACCCGACAGCTCCTTTTTCAGCTCCTCGGCTTCCTCCTCGTACTTGGGCAGCAGCATGACCGACTTGATATAGACGAGCCGCGACGCCATCGTCAGGAATTCCGAGGCGATATCCATCTGATCCTCCTGCATGCGGTTGATCTGCTCCATGTACTGGTCGAGGAGATCGGCGATCTGAATGTCGTAGATATCGATCTTGTTCTTGGCGATCAGGCTCAGCAGCAGGTCGAGCGGACCCTCAAACACGGGCAGCTTGTATTGCAGTTGTGTCTCCATAGCTTCACCTTACTTGACAAAGGGCAAAAACGGCAGCTCTGCCAGCCAAGCCAAGCCATCGTACATCCAATGGGTGCAGACGGTCAGAACACCGTCGAGTGCGCCGCTCCACATCAGCACGAACAGGATGCCGAAGAAAATCAGCTGATAGCGATAGAAGAAATTGACCGCCTTGTCCGGCAGGAACATGAATAACACCTTGGAGCCGTCGAGCGGCGGGAAGGGAATCAGGTTAAACACCGCCAGTCCGATGTTGACGGAGATATAAAACGTGAGAAAATACCAGAGGATCGTCGGCGTGATCGTCAGACCCTCTATGGAAAACAGCCAGTCCGGCACCGTGTAGTGGACAAGATTGAACGCGAGCAAGCCGATCAGCGCCGCGAGCACGTTGGCGACGGGTCCCATCAGGGCGGTGATCGCCATCCCAAACTTCGGGTGCTTGAAGTGACGCGGGTCGACGGGAACGGGCTTTGCCCAGCCGAAGCCGACCAGCAGCAGCATCAGCGCGCCGATGGGGTCGATATGGCTGAGTGGGTTGAGCGAAAGTCTGCCGCGCGCCTTGATCCCCTTATCGCCCAAAAGATAGGCGGTCTGCGCATGCGCCCATTCGTGGAAGGGCAGGATCAAAAACACGATCGCCAAAACCGCGAGGATATCCGCAAAGATCTCCTCCATGGAAAAGTTTCCAGATAACAAAGTTCGAAGCATAAGCATCTCCCGATACACATAGTAATATATAATATATATTATATATGATAATGTCAAAAAATACAAGTGAAAAACAAATCAAGAAATTTTCAAAAAAGGCTTGCATTTTTCTGCTTTTTCTGCTATTATAACAAAGTTAGGAAAAATATTTGATTTGATCAAGGAGGTGCAGACGCATGGCAAAATGTGAATTCTGCGGTAAGGATGTAAAATTCGGCATCAAGGTATCTCACTCTCACAGACGCTCCAACAGAACTTGGAAACCCAATGTTCAGCGCGTAAAAGCGATCGTTGACGGCTCACCGAAGCGCGTATATGCTTGCACCCGTTGCTTGCGTTCCGGTAAGGTTACCAGAGCTAACTAATCAATCTTTACATCTGAAGGGACTGTCTTTGGACAGTCCCTTTTTTCTTGCTGATACGGTTTTGCATTCGGGCGGGCACTGCGGTCACTTCCCCGTCAACTGTCATAAATATCCCGCTTGCGCAGAATCAGAAGAACGGTGGAACAAACCATCAGCAACAGCAGGATCGCCAGCGCGATGTACCATGTGCCGGTATAGAGCAGCGGAGTCGCTTGCTTTGTCCGGGTGGGGTCCTGCGGAACTGTCGGGGAGGTCGGCTTGATAAACGGCGTCGGCTCCTGCGTGGTAGGCTCCGCGAGCGTGACAAGCTCGTCGGCAGTGCCCGGCAGCGGTTCGAAGAAGGTGGACGGGGTGATGGTGGTGTACTTGGATACCTGTACTGTCTTGACACTGCTGTCCTTGAGCACCTTGCCGTTCGCGACCAGCACCGTTTCGCGCGTGGGCAGCGCCTCGCCTGTGGCGGGATCCGGCTCGGAAACCAACAGGTCATTGACCGAGAGGTCGACCTTGGTGATCTCGGAATCCTCCGGCGACAGCGCGGGAACGTCAAAGATGATCTTGACAATGGGCTTGGCGTCTGTCGAGAAATCATACATCTGCAAGCTGGTCGCGCTGAAACGGATCACGCCTTCCTCGTCGTCAATGCCGATGACCGAGCTTTCCTGCATCACGGGGCAGATCGTCTCGCGCGTATTTTTCTCATGATCGACCGACAGCAGCTGTGCGTCGTAGCTGAGCGTCCAGTCGACCGACAGCAGGCGTCGATTTGCTTTCATCATGTAGACGACAGTGATCTCGCGTGTGAACTCATTGTATTCCGCGTCAATCCTGCCGAAGTAGTTAGAGATCGCGGAGACAGTCAGCACCGGATACTGCGCGGCGGAGACGGTCGTCTCCGGCTCGGTGGAGACAGGCTCCGACGGAGCAGAGCTGTCCGCTGCCGCCGTCAGGGTTCCCTCGGTCGCGGCATTCGGCGGTT
>CACZWQ010000003.1 GCA_902784855.1 uncultured Ruminococcus sp.
TTGAGCTCCTCTGCCTCTCCCTTTTTATATGCCTGCGCGATCGCGCGCGGGTCAAGCCGCAGCGGGCAGTGGTTCAGGCACGCGCCGCAGTTGATGCAGGGCGTGGTCTTGGGGGGACGCGCCTCCCTTTCATCCATCGCGACGATGGCGTTGGTGTTTTTGAGGATCGGCGCACTCAGATCGGGCACGGCGATGCCCATCATGGGGCCGCCGTAGAGCACCTTGGCAGGCTCGCTTTTGCAGCCGCCCGCGCTCGCGAGGACATCCTCGATCGGGGTGCCGATGGGCGCGATGACGTTCTTCGGCGTCTTTACCGCCGAGCCGTCGACGGTCAGGCATTTTTCGACCAGCGGCATGCCTGTTTCGATATATTTCGCGATGAAGGCGAGGGTGGTGACGTTGATGACGACCACGCCCACATCCAGCGGCAGGCCGCCCTGCGGGATCATCCTGCCGAGGGTGTTGTAGACCAGCACCTTCTCGCCGCCCTGCGGGTACATCGCGGGCAGCACCTTCACCTCGACGCCGTCGGTTTCGGAAGCGAGCGCCTGCGCCTTTTGGATCGCCTCGGGCTTGTTGTTCTCGATGCCGATGACGAAGCGCTTGATGTGCAGGTATCGCTTCAGCAGCTCAATGCCCGCGAACACATCGTCCGCGCGGTCGATCAGGGTGCGGGTGTCCGAGGTGATGTAGGGCTCGCACTCGGCGGCATTGATGACCACCGCGTCCGCCGCGTTGACGTCGTTGTTGAAGCTGAACTTCACAAAGGTCGGAAAGCCCGCGCCGCCCAAGCCGACCGAGCCGCTGCGGCGCACCGCCTCGACAAAGCTGTTGAGGTCATGCACGTCGGGCGGCGTGACCTCGTCGGAGATCTCCTGCAAGCCGTCCGTCTCGATGACGACCATGGGCACCTTCATACCCATCGAGGTGGTCATCTCGTCGATCTTCTGCACTTTGCCGGAGACGCTTGAATGAATGGGCGCGGAAATATATCCGTCCGCCTCGGCAATCAGCTGCCCCACCTTGACCGCGTCGCCGCGCTTGACGATGAGCTTGGCGGGTCTGCCGATGTGCATGGACATCGGGATCGTCACCAGCTTCGGAACGGGGATGCGCTCGGGCGCACAGCCTGCCGTGTTTTTCTTATGAGGTACATGGATACCCTTTAATTTCATACTACTCCTCCTCCGTCGCCGCCGCACTCGGGGCGGAAACGGCAAAGCGACGCGCTTTACCGCCTGCGGCAACAGTAAAATAGGCATATGTCATTATTTTACCACAGAATCCGGCGGCAGCCAATGTACAGATTACACAAGGGTTAAAAAACTTTTTGTGCAATTGTACTATTTTTTGCGAGTGATATCATCTTGCTTTCTGCAAAAAGGCGTTGCATTTGCAAAAATATATGCTATAATAGAGAGGTATCAAACCAAAGGGAGGAACGACATGGAGAGCTATCAGACCCTGTTAAACAAAGGAACCCTCGCCTTGATCCACCGCCACCCGCTGTTTACCAACATGACCGACAGCGAGATCGTCGAATATCTCTCTACGGTCAAGCCCGGGGTCATCGAGATGGAGCCGTCACAGCGCATCACGGTCGAGCCGGGCTTCAAGCGCCGTCTGGGCGTCGTCATCGAGGGCGTCGTGCGCGTGCTGACCGTCGACTACGGCGGCAACAAGACCATCATCAACGTCCTGCAGGATCACGGCAACGTTGGCACCATGCAATTCATGGCGGATCACTACAACATGCTGTTCGAGATCGTCGCCGACACGGCGAGCCGCGTCATCATGTTCGACGCCGACGACTTTCTCAAGCCCATCACGGGCATCGAGCGGATCCAGTACACGGTGCTGGTCAACCTGATGGTCTCCCAGCGGCAGCTCTTCATCACCCTTTCGGAGCATCTTGTCTGCCTCTCGCAGAAGAACATCCGCGACAAGCTGCTGCACTATTTGCAGATCCGCAGCGAAAAGGCGCATTCCTATGAATTTGACATCCCGCTGTCGCGCGAGGATCTGGCGGCATATCTGGCGGTCGACCGCGCGTCGCTTTCACGCTCGCTGGGCGAGCTGCGCCGCGAGGGCATTCTCGAGTTCCGCAAGAATCATTTTAAGATCCTCAGCACACAGCATTTTCAATATTGATCGGGTGAATACGATGAGAAAAAAATCCTTTAAACGCGCCTTCCGCGACAGCCTGCCCATCATGGCGGGATATCTGGCGCTGGGCATCGGCTACGGCGTGCTGCTGCAAAGCAAGGGCTACAGCTTTTGGTGGGCGATCCTGATGAGCTGCACCATGTTCGCAGGCTCGGGGCAGTACGCGGGCGTTGACTTTATGGCGAGCGGCGCTTCGCTGCTGACCACCGCCTTTATGACGCTCATCATCAACTGCCGCCACTTTTTCTACGGTGTGTCGCTGCTCGACAAATACCGCGGCACGGGCATCTTCAAGCCCTATCTGATCTTCGGGCTGACCGACGAGACCTACTCCATCACCGCGACGGTGAAATTGGAAAAGGATATCAGCCCCAAGCACTACTACTTCTTTTTGACCGCCCTCAACCACAGCTACTGGATCACGGGCTGCGTGCTGGGCGCGGTGCTGGGCATGTTTTTGCCGTTTTCGGGCGAGGGCGTCGACTACGCGATGACCGCCCTGTTCATCGTCATCATGGTGGAGCAGTGGCTCGACACCAAGGAGCATCTGCCCGCCATCCTCGGCGCGGTCACCACGCTGGTCTGTCTGGTGGTGTTCGGCGCGCAATACTTCATCGTGCCCGCGCTCTTCCTGATCGCGGCGGAGATGGTGATCTTCCGCAAGAAGCTCGACAAAACAACGGAGGAGGCGCATGAGCATGACTGATCTGCATCCGCTGTGGCAGGTGCTCGTGATGGCGGCTGTGATCGCCTTTACGCGCTTTCTGCCGTTTCTGGCATTCCCCGAGGGGAGGCGTCGCCCGCGGGTGATCACATATTTGGGCAGTGTGCTGCCATATGCTATTATCGGCATGCTGGTGGTGTACTGCTTCAAGGGCGTTTCGGTGTTTACCTACCCCTACGGCCTGCCCGAGCTGATCGCGGCAGCATTCGTGGTGGGCATGCATGTCTGGCTGCGCAATACCTTGGTCAGCGTATTCGGCGGCGTCGCCGTCTATATGATATTGGTGCAGCTGGTGTTCTGAGCACGGCGCACCGGAGAACCATTTCGGATAAAAGAGGGAGAGCTATGGGAATTTGGGAAATCTTTCTTCTCGCGGTCGGCTTGTCGATGGACGCCTTTGCGGTGTCGGTCTGCAAGGGTCTGTCGGTGCAGCGGCTCAAGCCGCGCCACGGCGCGATCTGCGGCGCATATTTCGGCGGGTTTCAGGCGCTGATGCCGCTGATCGGCTGGCTGCTGGGCAGGCAGTTTGAGAGCCTGATCAAAAATATCGACCACTGGATCGCCTTTGTGCTGCTGGTGCTCATCGGCGCGAACATGGTGCGCGAATCCTTCGGCAAGGACGAGGAGGTCAACGACTCCTTTTCGTTCAAGACGATGCTGCCCTTGGCGGTCGCCACCAGCATCGACGCGCTCGCGGTCGGCGTGACCTTCGCGTTTCTCGACGTCAATATCTGGATCGCGATCGCCCTGATCGGCGTGACGACCTTCACGCTCTCCGCCGTGGGCGTCAAGATCGGCAACGTGTTCGGCGCGAAGTATAAGTCCAAGGCGGAGCTGGCAGGCGGCATCATCCTCATCGCCCTCGGCATCAAGATCCTGATCGAACACCTATTCTTCAACGCCTAAGTATCAAAGCATTACGGCGAAGCCAATTCATGCCAAAGGCAATTCATGGCGAAGCCAATTCATGACCGAAGGTCAACTCATTTTTGCCAAACAAAAAAAGCCTCTATTCCCGCGCTCAACTTTGAACGCGGGAATAAAAGCATAATCAACAAAAAACATGTGATGCGCGGATTGAGTCGAGCGTCACGCTCGCGGTCGGCTTTGAACGCGGGAATAAAAGCATAATCTATCAAAAACTTATGATGCGCGGATTGGGTCGAGCGTCACGCTCGCCACGTCACGTTCCTAAAAGTTCTCTTCGACTACGGGCAGCTTGCTGATGCTTTCCGCCAGCTCCTCGTCGGTGGGGATGTAGTCGGTCATCTCGCCGTCGTTGAACTTCTCATAGGCGACCATGTCGAAGTAACCCGTGCCGGTGAGGCCGAAGACGATGGTCTTCTCCTCGCCCGTCTCCTTGCACTTGAGCGCCTCGTCGACCGCGACGCGGATGGCGTGGCTGGACTCGGGAGCGGGAAGGATGCCCTCGACGCGCGCGAACTGCTCGGCTGCCTTGAACACCTCTGTCTGCTCGACGCTGGTCGCTTCCATCAGACCGTCGTGATAGAGCTGGGACAGGGTGCTGCTCATGCCGTGATAGCGCAAGCCGCCCGCATGGTTGGCGGAGGGGATGAAGCCCGAGCCGAGGGTGTACATCTTGGCGAGCGGGCATACCATGCCGGTATCGCAGAAGTCATAGGCGAACTTGCCGCGTGTGAAGCTGGGGCAGGATGCCGGCTCGACGGCGATGATGCGGTAATCCGCCTCGCCGCGGAGCTTTTCGCCCATGAACGGGGAGATCAGGCCGCCGAGGTTGGAGCCGCCGCCCGCGCAGCCGATGATGATGTCGGGCTTGACGCCGAGCTTGTCGAGCGCGGTCTTAGTCTCGAGACCGATGATGCTCTGGTGCAGGAGCACCTGATTGAGCACGCTGCCGAGCACATAGCGGTAACCCTCGGTATGAGTCGCCACCTCGACCGCCTCGGAGATGGCGCAGCCGAGAGAGCCGGTGGTGCCGGGATGCTCGGCGAGGATCTTCTTGCCGATCTCGGTCGTCATCGAGGGAGACGGGGTGACCGACGCGCCGTAGGTGCGCATGACCTCGCGGCGGAAGGGCTTCTGCTCATAGCTGACCTTGACCATGTAGACCTTGCAGTCGAGTCCGAAGTAGGAGCAAGCCATGGACAGCGCCGTGCCCCACTGACCGGCGCCGGTCTCGGTGGTCACGCCCTTGAGACCCTGCTTTTTGGCGTAGTACGCCTGCGCGATCGCGGAGTTGAGCTTGTGGCTGCCGCTGGTGTTGTTGCCCTCGAATTTGTAGTAGATCTTGGCGGGTGTATCGAGCGCCTTCTCCAAGAAGTAGGCGCGGATCAGGGGAGACGGACGGTACATTTTGTAGAAGTCCTGAATCTCCTCGGGAATGTCAATGAAGGCGTCGGTGACGTTGAGCTCCTGCGCGATCAGCTCGTCGCAGAATACGGGAGAAAGCTCCTCGGCGGTCATCGGCTTATGGGTCGCGGGATTGAGCAGCGGCGCGGGCTTGTTCTTCATATCGGCGCGAACGTTATACCATTGTGTGGGGATCTCGCTTTCGTCAAGGTAAGTCTTGTAGGGGATCTTGTTTTCTTTCATGGTGGTTTTCTCCTTTGTAAATAGTTTTGTTGAGTCCGTCGGGAGCGTGTCGCTGCACGCGGTCACAAAAACAAAAAACCTGTCCCGACGTTATGCCGGGACAGGAATCATTCCTGCGGTGCCACCCTGCTTGACGTAAAGCTACGCCCTCTCAACGCGCACTGACATGCGCTGACCCGTGTGACGGCAGGTCAAGCCGTCTCCCATACTCTGCACACCGCTGCGTCTCGCTCCGTCGCGTCTCGCTCTGTCACGTTTCCGCCCGTTACTCGCCGCCCGGCCGCATTTCTGTTTGCCCTCGGAAGTCCATTCAAACCCGCGCCCTCTGCCGCGATCTCACCATCCGCGACTCTCTTGGAGAGAAGCTGTCGAGCTCTACTCACTCTTCCTCATCGGTTTACACACATTTTACTACTGAGGTTGGTGTTTGTCAATAGTTTTTTTGTGAAAAATCGTCGTTCTTTAGGAAAAATATCGCCCGCCTGCGGTTTCGCAGAGCGGGCGCTTTGTTATCTCAGCTTGATGTGTACCTCGCGCAATTGCTGCTCGGTGACCTCTCCCGGTGAACCGAGGAGCACGTCCTGCGCGTTGGAATTCATCGGGAACGCGATGACCTCGCGGATGTTCTCCTCTCCCGTGAGGAGCATGAGCATGCGGTCAACGCCCGGCGCCATGCCCGCGTGCGGCGGCGCGCCGTACTGGAAGGCGTTGTACAGCGCCGAGAACTTCGCTTTCAGATCATCCTCGGAATAACCCGCCATCTCAAACGCTTTCTTCATGATCTCGATGTCGTGGTTGCGCACCGCGCCCGACGACAGCTCGACGCCGTTGCAGACAATGTCGTACTGATAGGCGAGGATCGTCTCGGGGTCTTGGCTGTTGAGCGCCTCCAAGCCGCCCTGCGGCATGGAGAACGGGTTGTGCGTAAAGATGATCTTGCCGTCATCGTCGCGCTCGAACATCGGGAAGTCCACGATGAAGCACAGCTCAAAGCGGCTCTTGTCGATCAGGTTCAGACGCTCGGCGACCTCGGTGCGGATCTGTCCCGCCAGCTTGGGCGCTTCGGCTGCGGTGTCGGCGATGAAGTAGATCACGTCGCCCGCCTTGGCGCCGTTGCGGGAAATCAGCTCCTCGCGGTCACCCGGCTTGAGGAACTTGTCGATGGGTCCGTCAAAGGTGAGATCGTCGTTGACCTTGACATAGCCCAAGCCCTTCATGCCGATGGACAGGGCGAACTCCTCCATGCGCTTGAACCACTTCTTGCTCTGCGCGGCAGCGCCCGGCACGTTGATCGAGCGCACGCACTTTTTGCGGAAGGGCGCGAAATCGGTCTCGGCGAACATGTCGCTGATCTCGACGATCTCGAGCGGGTTGCGCAAATCGGGCTTGTCGGTGCCGTATTTCAGCATGGACTCGGCAAAGGGAATGCGGCGAAACGGCGGCTTGCTGACCGCCTTGTCGGTGAACGCGGAGAAGGTCTCATAGAGCACCTGCTCGGCGACGTCGAACACATCCTCCTGCGTGGCGAACGCCATCTCGAAGTCGAGCTGATAGAACTCGCCCGGCGAACGGTCGGCGCGCGCGTCCTCGTCGCGGAAGCAGGGAGCGATCTGGAAATATTTGTCAAAGCCCGATACCATCAACAGCTGCTTGAAGATCTGGGGCGCCTGCGGCAGGGCGTAGAACTTGCCCTTGTGCTTGCGGCTGGGGATCAGATAGTCGCGCGCACCCTCGGGAGACGAGGTGGAGAGGATGGGGGTGTTGATCTCGGTAAAGCCCAGCTCGGTCATCTTGCTGCGCAGGAAGGAAACCACTTGGGAGCGGAACATAATATTGCGGTGCACCTTGGGGTTGCGCAGGTCGAGGAAGCGGTATTTCAGGCGCACATCCTCGCCCGTATTGGTGGACGTGGCAACCTCAAAGGGCAGGACGTTTTTGCACTTGCCCAGCACGGTGATGTCCTCGGTGTGCACCTCGACCATGCCCGTGGCGATCTTTTTGTTGACGGTCTCCTCGTCGCGGCGAACGACCTCGCCGCCGAGGGTGACGGTGCACTCCTTGTTGATGCCCTTCAAGAGCCTGTCGTCGTGGACGACGACCTGCAGCACGCCGTACTGGTCGCGGATATCGAGGAACATGACGCCGCCGTGATCGCGGATGTTCTCGACCCAGCCGGCGACGCGCACCTGCTGACCGATGTTTTCTTCTCTTAATTCGCCGCAGCTGACGGTGCGGTATTCATTCGGTTTTATCATCCAATCTGTCCTTTCACAGCTATTTTGCCTATTCCAACTGATTATATCACAAAACTGCGGGGCAATCAAGTTTTTTTTGCAGCCCCGCGCAAGTCAGACGACCACCGTCTTGTACTTCACATAGATCACCATGCCCGGCTTGGCGCCCGCGGGCTTGCTGACGTGCCTGACGAGGGTGTAGTCGACGGGGACGTTGCCGCTGCCGCGCGCCTTGCTGTGCTCGACGGCGAGACGCGCCGCTTCCAGGATCGCCGTATCGGAGACGGGCTTGCCCTCGGTGCGGATAATGACGTGCGAGCCGTGGATGTCCTTGGTGTGCAGCCAAACATCGGTTTTGGCGGCGGTTTTGAGGGTCAGGCGGTCATTTTGCAGGTTGTTCCTGCCGACCAATATCGTGAAGCCGTCGGAGGAGGTGAATTCCTTGGGAGGAAGCTGCGCAGGCTTGGGCGCCTTGCCCTTGGGGCGGCGCAGATAGCCCTGCTCGGTCAGCTCCTCGCGTATCTGGCTGAGCTCGCGCTCGGACGAGGCGCGCTCCACGCTGTCCGCCACCGACTCCAGATAGGTGAGCTCTTCCCTGCCCTTTTCGATCTGCGCGGTGAGCACGGTCTCGGCGGTCTTTGCCTTTTGGTAATCCTTGTAGTATTTCTGCGCGTTCGCGGCGGGAGAGACGGCGGGATTGAGCTTGATGCGCACGGTGCCGCCGTTTTCGTCGTAAAAATTCTCGACCTCGGCAAACGCCGCGCCGCGCTCGATGCGGTAGAGATTCGCGTGCAGCAGGTCGCCGCAGATGCGCAGCTGTTCGCGGTCGCCGCACTGCTCAAGCTCCGCCTGCTGCTTGTTGATCTTGCGCGCGGTGCGGTCGATCAGGTTGCCCAGCAGCTTTTGCAGGCTGTGGCTCTTGACGCGCATGCGCTCGCGGGCGTCGCGCTCCTCGTAGAACTCGTCCACCGTCGCCGAAAAGCCCGCGGTCTGCTTGACCGTCGCATAGCTTCCGTACTGCGTGATCGGGAAAAACGAGAAGTCCATGGGCTGACCGTCCTCGCGGTAGACGATGCAGGGCGTGCCGTCGCAGCGCTCCGCCGTCTTTTTGAAGGAAGAAAGCACCTCGACCAGCCTGTCAAAGCGCGCACCGTCCAAGCGGTTGGTCGCGCCCTCCGCGACGCGGTAGGCAAGCTCGCGCGCGACGATCGGCGAGATCCCCTGCACGACGCTCATCAGTGCCTTGGAGAGCGCCGTTTCGGCGGGCAGCTCCCGCGCCGCCCGTGCGATCTCTTCGGGAGAATGCGACAGGATACTGCGCTTGTCCTGCGCGTCGGGCAGCTCGTATTTGATATTCGGCAGCACGAAGCGGCGGCTGCTGACGGTCAGGTCGACGCGCTTGATGGCGTCGATGATCACACCCGTGCCGCGGTTGATGACGATGAGGTTGCTGTGCATGCCCATGATCTCGCAGACGATGCTCAGCCCCTCGGTATCTCCCAGCTCGTTGATGCACTCAAAATCCAGAAAGAGGACGCGGTCGCATTCGAGCTGGCGCACGCCGACGAGCTTGCCGCCACCCAAGCGCTTGCGCAGCAGCATGCAGAACATCGGCGGCTGCGCGGGGTTCTCGGGCGTGACGGTGCAGAAATTCACGCGCGGCGAGTTTGCCCGCGAGGACAGCAGCAGCTTTTTGGTGCCGCCGAAGGTGCGCAGGATGATGACCAGCTCGTCGCGGTTGGGCTGGTAGATCTGATTCACCCGCGCCCCGAGCGCCGTGGATTCGATTTCATTTTTGATATGCCGTAAAAAGATTCCGTCTAACATAATTCCTCTTTTTTGGTGGTTAGTGGTTGGTGATTAGTGGTTAGTGATCGGGTCGCTTCGCTCCGATTTATAATGGTGCGCCACTAGCCACTAACCACTACTCACTACTTATGGTATTTTCCGCCCGAGCTGATCTCAAAGGCGCGGTAGATCTGCTCGGTCAGGATGACGCGCGCCATCTGGTGCGGAAAGGTCATGCGGCTCATGGAGAGCCGGATATCCGCGCGGCGCTTGACCGCCTCGCTCAGCCCGTAGCTGCCGCCGATGATGAAGTCCGCCGTGCTCTTGCCCGCTACGCCGACGCTCTCGAGCGTTTCGGCAAGCTCCTCGCTCGAGAGCAGCCTGCCCTCGATGCACAGGGCGGCGACATAGTCGCCCGCGCCGATCCTTTGCAGGATGCGCCTGCCCTCATTGTCGAGCACCTCGGCGATCTGCGCGTCGTTGGGGGTGTTGCTGCGGATGCGCTCCTCGGCAAGCTCGATGATCTGCAGCTTACAGAACGCCGACAGCCGCTTTTGATATTCGGCGATCGCGTCGGTGAAGTATTTCTCTTTAATTTTGCCGATACAGATGATATTGACCCGCAGCATCAGAAGATCACGCTCTTTGCATTCGTCACGCAGGGCGCCACGTCCAGCGTGAAGTCGTCGTTGTATTTCATGCCCGCGCGCTCCAGCTCACACACCGAGGTGCGCAACGCCAGCGCGGGCGTGTTGTTTTGTTCGCTGAGATGTCCCAGCATCAGCCGCAGGGTGCCGCCCTTGACCAGCTCCGCCAACTCGGCGGCGCAGGCTTCGTTGGAGAGGTGCCCCCTGTCGGAGAGGATCCGCCGCTTGAGCGGATAGGGATAGGGTCCCGTTTTGAGCATGTCGATGTCGTGGTTCGATTCCAGCACCACAAAGTCGCTCTCCGCCGCCGCGATGCGCACGCCGTCGGTCATCACGCCCATGTCGGTGGCGATCAGCGCCGCCTTGCCGTCGGGACAGACCACGCGGAAGCAGCAGCTCTCCGCCGCGTCGTGCGGGGTATTGATGCGGCTGACCAGAAAGTCGCCCACGGGCAGTTCGGTCTCGATGACCTGCGTCCTCGTGCGCGGGTCGAGCTTGCCGCTCATCTCCAGCGCGCGCAGGGTACCCGCGCTGGCGTAGACGTCCAAGCCGTACTTTTTCGCAAGGACGCGCAGTGCCGCACAGTGGTCGGTGTGCTCGTGCGTCACGAAGATCGCCCGCACCGTTTTCATGTCCAAGCCGTTCGCTTCCATCGCCTGCTCCACCTGTTTGCAGTTGCGTCCCGCGTCGATCAGGACGCCCGCGCCGCCGGAGCCGATATAATAGCTGTTGCCCTTGCTGCCGCTGAACAGCGGCACCGCCTTTGCCATAACCATCATTCCCCTTTTTGCTTTGCCTAACAGTATAGCACATCCGATGCGTGTTTTTCAATACCGCAGACGAAATACTTGCAAGTCCCGAAAAAATAGTGTATAATAGTATGAATCATTTTTGAATCAATTTTAGAGGGTGAAACTATGGTTACTAGAGAAGATGTGGAAAACATCGCTTTGCTTTCCAAGCTGTTCGTCCCCGAGGAGGAGCTGGACGGGCTGACGAAGTCCATGCAGGAGATCATCGACTTTGCCGACGCCATCAACAACGCGCCCGCCTCCGCCGAGGGCTTTGACAACATCAACAACCTGTCCAATGTGTTCCGCGAGGATGAGGTCGTGCCGTCCTATCCCGTCGCGGAGATCTTGAAGAACGCCCCCGAACAGGCGGAAGATCATTTCCTTGTCCGGAACAGAGAGTGAGGTGCGCCATGGGACTGATACAAACCATTCATGAAAAGCTCGTCAGCCGGGAGCTCTCCTGCACCGAGCTGACAAAAGCCTATCTCGAACAGATCGACAGCGCCAACCCCGCGCTCAACGCCTATGTCTGCGTGACGGGCGAGGAGGCGCTTGCGGCTGCGGCTGCGGTGGATAAAAAGCTCGCCGCGGGAGAGGAGCTCGGCTTGCTGGAGGGCGTGCCGATGGCGCTCAAGGACAACATGTCCACCAAGGGCGTGCTGACCACCTGCTGCTCCAAGATCCTCACGGGCTACAAGCCCATCTACGACGCGACGGTCTGGGAGCTGCTCAAGGCGCAGAACGCCGTCATGCTCGGCAAAACCAACATGGACGAGTTCGCCATGGGCTCCTCCTGTGAGAATTCCTGCTACGGCGGCGCCATGAACCCCTTTGACGTCAACCACGTCTCGGGCGGCAGCTCGGGCGGCGCGGCAAGCGCCGTAGGCGGCAACCTCGCGGCATACGGACTCGGCTCCGATACGGGCGGCTCTATCCGCCAGCCCGCGTCCTTTTGCGGCGCGGTCGGCTTGAAGCCCACCTACGGCGCGGTCTCGCGCTACGGCCTGATCGCCTACGCCAGCTCGCTCGACCAGATCGGACCCATCACCAAGACCGTGGAGGACGCCGCCGTCGTCTTTGACGCGATCTCAAAGCCCGACCCGCGCGACTCGACCTGTCTGGGCGCAAAGGGCGGCGCGACCGCGCAGCAGCTCGGCAGCGACATCAAAGGCATGAAGGTCGGCATCGCGCGCGAATACCTCGACGGCGTGCGCGACGACGTCAAACAGGCGGTGCTCAACGCCGCCAAGACCTATGAAGCGCTCGGCGCGCAGATCGTGTATTTCGACCTGCCCGTCCTCAAATTCGCCCTGCCCGTTTACTATATCATCGCCTGCGCGGAGGCGTCGAGCAACCTCGGCCGCTACGACGGCATCCGCTACGGCTACAAGACCGCCCGCTACAACGGCACCCACGACATGATCTGCCGCACCCGCAGTGAGGGCTTCGGCGAGGAGGTCAAGCGCCGCATTCTGCTCGGCACCTATGTGCTGTCGGCGGGCTACTACGACGCCTACTACAAAAAGGCGACCGACCTGCGCGGCACCATCATCAAGGCGTTCAACGACGCGTTCGCGCACTGCGACGTCATCCTCGCGCCCACGGTGCCCATGACTGCCTTTGAGAAGGGTCACGCCGCAAGCGACCCGATCGAGACCTATCTTACCGACATCTGCACCGTTCCCGTCAATATCGCGGGACTGCCCGCCGTGTCGGTCCCCTGCGGCTTCAACCAAAAGGGCATGCCCATCGGCATGCAGCTGATCGGCAAAAGCTTTGACGAAGCGACCATCCTCAACGCCGCCTATCACTACCAGCAGGCGGCTCCCGAGAACTTTACGGATACAAAGTGGGGTGTCAAGCTGTGAATTATGAATTAGTTTCGGGTTTTGAGACCCATATCGAGCTGTCAACGAAAACCAAGATCTTCTGCGGCTGCACCACGCAGTTCGGCGGCGAGCCGAATTCGCACTGCTGTCCCGTCTGCATCGGTCTGCCCGGCACGCTGCCCGTCCTCAATAAAGAGGTCGTGCGCTTTGCCGTCAAGGCGGGTCTTGCGGTACACGGCAAGATCGCCGAGGTCGCGAAGATGGACAGAAAGAACTACTGCTATCCCGACCTTGCCAAGGCATACCAGATCAGCCAGCTCTATGCCCCGCTGATCATCGGCGGCTATATCGAGCTGTCAAACGGCAGAAAGATCCGCCTGCACCACATCCACATCGAGGAGGACGCCGGCAAGCTGATCCACCAGCACGGCGACACCTATGTCGACTACAACCGCGGCGGCGTGCCGCTGATCGAGATCGTCTCCGAGCCGGACATCCGCTCGATCGACGAGGCGAAGGAGTATGTGGAAAAGCTGCAGCAGGTCATGCGCTGGGTCGGCATCTCCGACTGCAAGATGCAGGAGGGCTCCATGCGCTGCGACGTGAACATCTCTGTCCGCCCCGCGGGCAGCGAAGCCTTCGGCACGCGCACCGAGATCAAGAACATGAACTCCATCACCAACATCGCCCGCGCGATGGCGTATGAATACGAGCGGCAGGTCGACCTGCTCGAGAGCGGCGGCAAGGTCATTCAGGAGACCCTGCGCTTTGACGACGCCTCCGGCACCACCTCCCCGATGAGAAGCAAGGAGGACGCGCACGACTACCGCTACTTCCGCGACCCCGATCTGGTGACCATCAACGTCCCGCGCGACGAGGTGGAGCGCCTGCGGGCGGAAATGCCCGAGCTGCCCGCCGAGAAGCGGGAGCGCTATGAAGCGGAATACGGCATTCCCGAGAAGGACGCCGCGCTGCTGACGAAATACCGCCGCATCAGCGAGTATTTTGACAAGGCGATCGAGGGCGTGAAGTCGCCCAAGACCGTGTCCAACTTCATCATCGGTCAGATTTTCCGCCGCGTAGAGACCGAAGCCGACAAGGAGATCTTCGACGTCGCGGTAACTCCCGAGCGACTCAACGAGCTGGTCAGGCTGCTCGACAGCGGCAAGATCCGCAACAACCTCGCGAAGTCCACGCTGGAGAAGATGCTCGACACCGGCAAGGGCGCGCTCGACTTCATCAGCGAGAGCGATATGGGCGGCGTCGACGACAGCGCGCTGCTCGCGCTCTGCCAAGCTGCCGTCGCGGGCAACCCGAAGGCGGTTGAGGACTTCAAGAGCGGCAAGGAAAAGGCGATCAAAGCCCTCGTGGGCAACGTGATGAAAAACAGCCGCGGCAAGGCGGACGCCGTTGCGGCGGAAGCCAAGATCAAAGAGCTGATACTGTCATAAACCAAAAGCAGGAGCACAAACGCTCCTGCTTTTTTCATGCCTTTCAGTTTTGCTGTCTGACGATCTTATACTCGTCGTAGAGCCGAAAATACGGGCAGCTCGCGACGCTTTGGGTGAGGAATTTTTCCATCTCGTCCTCGTCGAGACTCACGCCGCAGTAGTCGCCGTATTCCTCGTCGGCGACATAGTGCGCGCACTGTTCGCACATATCCATCCCGTTCTCCTACTCCGTATACTTATTATAGCCGAACGCCCGGTAGTTCTCGAGCTGCTGCCACGCCTCGTCGATGCTGTCGGCGACCGAATAGAGCCGGTGGACGTTGTGCGACATGAAGTTCATCGCGACGGACTGCTCCATCATGTCGATCATCGGGTCGTAGAAGCCGCAGGTATTGAGCAGGATGATCGGCTTTTGGTGCCTGCCGAGCTGCTTGAGGGTGATGACCTCGAAGAACTCCTCTAAGGTGCCGATGCCGCCCGCGCAGACGATGAAGGCGTCCGCCTTATCCTCCATGACCGCCTTGCGCTCGCGCATGGTCGGGGTCAGCAGCACCTCGCCGTAATCCTCCTTGAGCACGTTCAGCTCGGTGAAGAAGTCGGGGCTGACGCCCAACAGCTCGCCCTGCGCCGCCTGCACGCCGCGCGCCACCGCGCCCATCACGCCGTATTTGCCCGCGCCGTAGACGACGCCGCAGCCCTTTTCCGCCAAAAATTTGCCCAGCGCCTCCGCTTCCGCCAGATAAGCGCGGTCGATACTCTCGCTTGAAGAGCCGAATACACAGATTTGTTTCATATTATCACCCTTATTCATAGTTTCTCACCAGTGAGATCACCTTGCCCAGCAGGATGACCTCGTCGACAATAATCGGCTCGTAGGCGTCGTTCTCGGGCTGGAGACGGTAGTGACCGTCCTCCTTGTAAAAGCGCTTCACAGTCGCGGAATCGCCCACCAGCGCCACGACGATCTCACCGTTCTCGGCGACGGGTGTGCGGTTGACGATGACGATGTCGTTGTCGAAAATGCCCGCCTTGATCATGCTCTCGCCTCTGATGCGCAGGGCAAACAGCTCCCTGCCGCGGCTGAGCTGCTCGGACACGGGGACATAGCATTCCACATCCTCGATGGCGACGATCGGGTTGCCCGCGGCGACGTTGCCGATCACGGCGACGCTGACGCTCTTTTCCTCTCCCGTGATCCGGATACAGCGGTTGACGCCGTGCTCGCGCACGATGAACCCCTTCTCCTCCAAGGCGTTGAGGTGGTGATGGACGGTCGAGGTGGAGCTTAATCCGACCTCGTCGCAGATCTCCCGCACGGAGGGAACGCGCCCGTCGGAAGAACAGCGCTTGAGATAATCCAATATTTTCTGCTGGCTTTTACTTAACGGCTTCATAACGATACCTGCCCTTATGTTGATATTCCGATTATATCATATCTTACGGCAGAAATCAAACGTTTGTTCATTAATTTTCGAATTTTTTTAAGTTTCAGCGGATGTTCAACTTGACTTCACACAGTTTTCAAAAAGATGTTGTTTAATAATAGCGTACTCAAAAGACGGAACCGCAACCGTCGAGTATATTGTTCTACCCTCCTCAATGTGAGCCGACTCCGAGGCTCATATTTGTACCCCTCATTTTTTACAGACAAACAAAATGCCGTGTACCCCAAGGGTGCACGGTGTTTTGTTTACCGGATGACCTCCCACGCGCGGTAAAGCCGCTCCATCGACCACGCGGCGTTGGCGGGGCTGGTAGAGGGCAGCTTCTGCGCGGGGATGCCGGTCTGCGGCAGGATGTATTTTTGATACAGGCGAAAAGAGGTCGCGCCGTTGCAATAGATCCTGTCCACACAGCTGTGTTGCAGGATCACCCGCAGGTCGTTGGGCACGACGTTGCAGATCGAGCTGTCAGACGAGCCCGTGACCGTGCAGGAGCGGATTGTGTCCCACAGCGCGAGATGATGGCGCAAAACCAGCACCCGCTTTTCCTCTATGGTCACAGGGGTCTCCTCGTCAAAGAGGAGCGCCAGCAGCTTCCAGAAGCGGTTTTGCGGGTGGCCGTAAAAGAACTGCGCCTCGCGGGACTTCACCGACGGAAAGCTGCCGAGGATGAGCACGCGCGACTGCGCGTCAAAGAGCGGCGGGATCGGATGGACAAGCGTCTGTGTCTCAGCCATGGCGGCGCTCCTTTAAAAGGCTGCGGATATAGGCAAAGGTCTTTTCTTCGCCCTCGTCGCGCAGCATTTCCAGCAGCTCATTGAGCAGCGCCTCGGTCTTTTCGTGCATGCGGTGCTTGCCCTTGATGCGCAGAAAATAGGTGTAGGGGGCTTCGTCGGTGTACTGCGCGCCTTTATAGATCTTGCTCGCGGCGACGCGGTCGCAGAACATCTCGATCACATAGTTGAGCGGCATCTCCACCGGCTCGGGGCGGCGCGTCTTGGGATTATAGTCGTTCCAGTATTCGTAGTGGTGGCGGTTCCTGCCCTTGTGGTGCAGCCATGCGCGCGAACAGCCGAACAGCTCGCGCTCCTTTTCGTTGGGGCTGCGGTCTCCCTGATAATACAGCGCGCCCGGGATAAACTCGGTGGGACTGTACTTGGACAGATCGTGCCGCAAGCCCTGCCAAAGGATGCCCGCCTTGGCGCAGTGGGCGATGACCCGGTGACGGTGCTTTGTGATTGTCTGAAAATGCTTGATCGGATGTGCCATTGACTTCGCCTCCGTTTTCAGTATACCATAAAATATCTCAAATGACAATTTGTTTGCTAAAAAAATCATGAAAACACTTGCCAAAACCCACCGAAAAGGCTATAATAGAACTGAATGTTAAAAAACTGTAATTTTTGCAAGTTACTTGATGACAAATTGATAACATTCGTTCATTTTTATGAAATATTTATCGGATGAAGGAGGGATTTTGTTGAAACGCACCACAGCAGCCATCATCTGTATGCTGATCGTGCTGGGCGGTTTAGTCGGCATGCTGCTGTTTCAAAACACCATCTCCCCCGCCACAAGCGAAGGCGCCGCAGATCCTGCGCGGCGCGTGGATAAAGAAGAGGTCACCCTGGCGCAGGGGCACGCGCTGGTCATCCCGCTGGATTTGGGCGCAGAGGAATCGCCGCTCTCGGAATGGAGCAGCAGCGACCCCGCCGTCGTCTCCGTTGACAACGGCGGCAGGATCGACGCCGTCAAGCAGGGCAGCGCCACCGTCAGCGCCAAGTTTTCAGACGGGCAGAGCTACACCTGTCAGATCAACGTCTCCTCCCCCAAGGAGGAAGAGGAGGTCGACCGCTTCACCACGGCGATCCTCGCCAATCAGGAGCTTGCGCAAAAGAATGTGCAAAACAAGGCGGACGGAAAAACGGAGATGCATCCCTATCGGCTGCACGTCAACCGCCGCATGAACTGCGTGACCGTCTATACCTACGGCAGCGACAACAAATACACCGTTCCCGTGCGCGCCATGACCTGCTCCTGCGGCAAGGATGGCCGCACCATCACGGGACTGTACAACATCTACACCCACAACGAGTGGCAGTTTTTGGAGGGCGACGTGTTCGGACAGTACGCCAGCGCCATCGCGGGCGACTTTTTGTTCCACAGTGTCCCCTACCGCGACCTTTCCAAGGAAACGCTGATGGTGGACGAGTACAACCGCCTCGGCGAAGCGGCTTCCATGGGCTGTATCCGCATGGCGGTGGGCGACTGCCGCTGGATCTATGACAACTGCGAAAACGGCACCATTGTCGTGCTCTTTGACAGCAATACACCCGGTCCGCTCGGCAAGCCGGAATCCATTCGGATCTCCGACCCCAAATGCCATTGGGATCCCACCGACCGCGACCCGAACAACCCGTACAACAAGGCTTTCCCGAAGATCAGCGGCGTCAAGGATCAGACCGTGCCGCGCGGCAGCGGCTACCGCATGACCGACGGCGTCACGGCGATCGACAGCTGCGGCAACGATATGACGGACAAGCTGGAAATCATCGGCAACGTCAACACCGACCGCTCGGGCGTCTACAAGGTGACCTACCGCGCCACCGACGCCCTGCACCGCGTCACCGAGGAGGAGGCGACGGTCACAGTAAAAGAGACTGCATAGTATAACAATGGAAATCGGACAGAAAGAACGCTGAACGCTTCTTTCTGTCCGTTTGTTTTTAATATTTATACGATATAGCCGACCTTCTTTTTCACCTTGGCGAGCGTTCTGCTGCTGATTTTCAGGGCGATCTCGTCCGCCTTGTGATAGCAGTCCGCCAGATACGCCTTGTCCTTGATCAGCCGCTCATAGCGCTCGCGGATGGGTCTCAGCTCCTCGATGACCGCTTCTCCCACGGCTGTCTTGAAGTCGCCGTAGCCCTTGCCCGCGAACTCGTTCTCGATCTGCTCCATGGTCTTGCCGGTCACGGCGCCGTAGATCGTCATCAGGTTGTTGACGCCGTCCTTGCCCTCGGCAAAGCGGACGCAGGCGTCGCTGTCGGTCACCGCGCGGCGGAACTTCTTCATGATGACCTCGGGCGGGTCGAGCAGGTGCACGCAGCCGTTGACGTTCTCGTCGGACTTGCTCATCTTGTTGAGCGGGTTTTGCAGGCTCATGACGCGCGCGCCGTTTTGAGGGATGAAGCCCTCGGGGATCTTGAACACCTCGCCGTACAGCCCGTTGAAGCGGCGGGCGACGTCGCAGGTCAGCTCGATATGCTGCTTCTGGTCGGCGCCGACGGGCACCTTGTCGGTCTGATAGAGCAGGATATCGCCCGCCATCAGCGACGGATAGGTGAACAGACCTGCATTGATGTTGTCGGCGTGCTTGGCGCTCTTGTCCTTGAACTGCGTCATGCGGCTCAGCTCGCCGAACTGGGTGTAGCAATTGAGGATCCATGCGATCTCCGCGTGGGTGTGCACATGGCTCTGGATGAAGAAAATGCTCTTTTCGGGGTCGATGCCGCACGCCATGATCGAGGCGTAGGCGTCGAGGATGTTGCGGCGGAACTGCGCCGGCTCCTGACGGACGGTGATGGTGTGCAGGTCGGCGAGCGCGTAAATACAGTTGTATTCCTCCTGCATGCTCACCCAGTTGCGCACCGCGCCGAGGTAGTTGCCGAGGGTGATGGTGCCGCTGGGCTGGATGGCGCTGAACACCACCTGCTTTTTCTCAGTGTTTTCCATGGTCGTTGTCTCCTGTTATTTTGAATTCGCCAGCTCGCCCAGAATGCGGATGCCCTTCTCGAGCTGCTCGTCGGTCGGGGTGGTGAAGTTGATGCGGAAGCTGTGGCATTCCTCGTTTTCGTCGGTCAAAAAGGCGTTGCCGGGGACGACGCAGACCTTGTTGAGCACCGCTTCCTTGCAGAAGGCGGGCATATCCATATCCTCGGGCAGGTCGCACCAGATGAACAGACCGCCGTCGATCTTGTGATAGGTGATGACGGGAGCGCAGTATTTGTCGAGCAGTCCCATGCAGAACTGCGCCTTCTTGGCGTAGATGCCGCGCAGCATTTGCAGGTGCGCATTGAAATCGTACTTGGTGATGAACTCGTCACAGACGACCTGCGACCAGATGTTGGTGTGGACGTCGTTGCCCTGCTTGCAGACGACCAGCTTCTGGAAGATGGGCTTGGGCGCGATGGTGTAAGCGACGCGCATGCCCGGGGAGATCACCTTGGAGAAGGAGCCGGCATAGATGACGATGCCGTCGGTGTCAAAGCTCTTGATATTGGGCAGGGACTCGCCGCTGTAGCGCAGATCGCCGTAGGGGTTGTCCTCGAGGATCAGCACGCCGTACTGCTTAGCAAGCGCGTACATTCTCCTGCGCTTTTCCAAGCTCATGGTCACGCCCGAGGGGTTCTGGAAATTCGGGATGGTATAAATGAATTTGGCGTTGGGGTTGGCTTTCAGCTTTTCCTCCAGCTCGGTCATGCTCATGCCGTCGTGCTCGACGGTCACGCCCACCAGCTTGGCGTTGTAGCTGCGGAAGGTGTTCAGCGAGCCGATGAAGGAAGGCGCCTCCGTGATCACGACCTCGCCCTCGTTGACGAGCGCCTTGGTGCAGAGGTCCATGATCTGCTGCGCGCCGGTGGTGATCAGGATGTCGTCATTGTCGCTGCCCGTGTTGTGCTCGCGCTTCATGTAGTCGAGCATGTGGCGGCGCAGGGGCGCATAGCCCTCGGTCACGCTGTACTGCAAAACGGAGATGGGGTCCTCGCGCAGCACGCGCGCGGATATCTCGGCGATCGCTTCGACGGGGAACGCGTCGGGCGAGGGATTGCCGGCGGAAAGCGACACCACGCTCGGGTCGGCGGCGTATTTGAAGATCTCGCGGATCGCGCTGGGCTTCAAATTGGAAACCCTGTCGGAAAATTTGTATTCCATGATGCATACCTCTTTTTTCTAAAAAATCGCTCGTTTCCTATTGTAGCACGTTTGCCCGCTTTGCGCAAGTCGGAAAAGGGAAATAAATCGAAAAAGCCCGAAGGCTTGAAAAAACGGGTGCGATGTGCTATGATGGTCACAGCAAACCGCCGTGTCATCGCGGCAGCGGGAACAGGCTTCCCCAATATCAATAAGGATGTGAGAGGATGGCGGAAAAGAAACCGAATCGCCGCGCCCTGAAAACAAGGAAAGCGATTTTTGAGGGGCTGGCAGAGCTGTTGTGTGAAAAAGAGCTGCCGCGCATCACCGTCAATGAGCTGACCGAAAAGGCGGATATCCACCGCGCGACCTTCTACAAGCATTTTTTGGATATCTACGACGTTTACGAGAAGCTGGAAATGACCATATTAAGCGATATCGGGCTGATCATGACCTCGCATGACGGGAAAGCCCCGCTTGCCCTGTACACCGATATCCTGACCTATGTCAAGGCGCACCCGCAGTATTTCGGGATGATATGCAGCCCCCACAACACAAGCGGTCTCTATCAAAAGCTGCTGAAAATGTTCATCGGCGTCAAGCGCATGATCACGCAGGAGCGGCTGCACACCGAGCAGCTCGACAGCGCGGCGCTGAGCGTAATCCGCTACCACGCCAACGGGTGCTTCGCGGTGATTGCCGACTGGGTGCTCCATGACTTCGGGCAGCCGGAGGAATTTATCATCCGCACCCTGTCCGGGCTCGACGAGAGCGCGCACGCCTATTTGCAAAAATTGATCCGATCATAACGCCGACGGCGGCACAGCATGAAGCTGTGCCGCCGTTTTCGTTTTCATTTACGCTCGACTTCGCATTCGGCATTCCCGTCTCTCCTCAGCTTTGGGGGATGAAACCGAAAATGATGTCGGAGGAAAGCTTTTCATATTCCCAGTCGTGCATGACTATCCGTATTCCGTGATGGATTATGTCAAGCGCGCCCTGCGGGCAATCGACGAGGACTCAACCCTTTGGAAGCTTGTGACCGCGCTCTATCGGTATCATCAAGCGGCTGACACCTACTTTGACAGATAAGGAGAACATTATGACAAATTAGGAACCATACGAAAAGACCGCGCTTGAAATCATCAGGCTTCAAACTGAGGACAGGATCACGACCTCCTCGTCCAAAGATGACGAGGAGTCCCGATATGAGACATCGAGACTCTGATACGAAACGCAACGAAAAGCTTGTTGCCGTATATCCTATCATCCTCCGAATGAAAGCACCCCCCCCGAAAGCTGCATACAGCTAAGGCGTCAGCATTCCGGCACGCACAAGCGAAGCCGCTGCCATCACGGCAGCGGCTTCGAAAGCTTTGCTTGAAAAATATCAAAACGGATCGTCTTTCTGTCAAAAACGGGAATCACGGTGCGTGCAGCCGTTGAAAGCCTGCACATCCGATCAACCGAATACAGCTATGCACAATAGCAAAGTCTTTTTCGTTCAGGCGTCGGGTCACGCCTGCTCCTGTTTCTTTTGATAATCCTCCAGCGCTGCCCGGATCGCTTCCTCTGCAAGCACCGAGCAGTGCATTTTGTAGGCGGGCAAGCCGTCGAGCGCCTCGGCGACCGCTTTGTTGGTGAGCTGCATGGCTTCCTCCACGCGCTGACCCTTGATCAGCTCCGTCGCCATCGAGCTGGACGCGATCGCGCTGGCGCAGCCGAAGGTCTCGAATTTGACGTCGGTGATGATATCGTCGTCGATCTTCAAATACATTTTCATGATGTCGCCGCATTTTGCGTTGCCGACTTCTCCGACGCCGTCCGCGTCCTCGATCACGCCGAGATTGCGCGGCTGCAAAAAATGATCCATCACTTTATCGCTGTATAATGCCATTTTAATATCCTCCTACTTCAAGATAAATTCCTTTTTGCCTTCCGTCAGGTCGCGCCAGACGGGAGAGAAGCTGCGCAGATGCGCGACAACCTCCTTGACGGATCTGATGATATAATCGGCTTCTTCCTTGGTGATATCCTCGCCGATACTCAGCCTGAGTGACCCGTGCGCGACGTCGTGTATCCTGCCGATCGCCAGCAGCACATGGCTCGGGTCGAGCGCGCCCGAGGTGCAGGCGCTGCCCGAAGAAGCGGAAATTCCCTTTTGGTCGAGCAGGAGCAAAATGCCCTCGCCCTCGATTCCCTCAAAGCTGAAATTGACGTTGCCGGGGAGCCTTTTCAGAGCGTCGCCGTTGAGCGCGCTGTGCGGTATCTCGGATAAGCCTTGGATGAGATAGTCGCGGATCGCCGTCATATGCGCGGCGTTTTTTTCCATATGCGCGGCGGCTTCCTTCAAGGCGGCTGCCGTCGCCAGTATGCCCGGCAGATTCTCGGTGCCTGCGCGTTTGCCTCTCTCCTGTGCGCCGCCCTCGATCAGGTTTTGCAGGATGATCCCCTTGCGCGCGTACAGAAAGCCCACGCCCTTGGGACCGTGGAATTTATGCGCCGAAGCGGAGAGCATGTCGATCTGCTGCGCCTTGACGTCGATCGGCAGATGACCGACCGCCTGCACCGCGTCGGTGTGGAAGAGTACGCCGTGCTTTTGACAGATCTCGCCGATCTCGGCGATCGGCTGGATGGTGCCGATCTCGTTGTTGGCGGTCATGATCGTGACGAGGCAGGTGTCCTCGCGGATGGCGGCTTCCAACTCATCTGTTCTTACAATGCCGTTTTCATGGACGGGCAGGAGCGTGATCTCAAAGCCGTTCTTTTTGAGCTTGTTCAGCGTGTGGAGGATCGCGTGGTGCTCGAATGCGCTCGAGATAATGTGGGTCTTGCCCTGCCTTTTGCCGTTGATCGCAGCGGTGAGCAGCGCCTGATTATCCGCTTCGCTTCCTCCCGAGGTAAAGATGATCTCCCTTGGGCTTGCGTTGATCACGGCGGCGATCTCCTCGCGCGCTTCCTCCAGCTTTTCCTTCGCCTTCTGACCGATGGTGTACAGGCTGGACGGATTGCCCCACCAATGCCGTATACACTCTGTCATCGCCTCGATTGCCGCCTCGCTCATTTTGGTGGTGGCGGCGTTGTCTGCGTATATTTGCATGATGTCAACTCCTTGGTTTTGATAGCTTTAAGCAACACAATTATTATAACCATATTTGCCTACCGTGTCAATAGGTAATTTGAAAAAGGTATTGCTTTTCCTATCTGCCTTGTGTTAGAATAGGTTAAAAGGAGCGTGAAAATGATGGTTTCATCGAAAGGACGGTACGCGCTGAGGGTGATGATCGACCTCGCGCGGCAGAACAGCGAAGGCTATGTGCCCCTCAAGGAGATCGCCGAGCGTCAGGGAATCTCAAAAAAGTATCTGGAGATCATCGCCAAGGAGCTTGTCAGTGCGAAGCTTCTCAAGGGAGTCAGCGGCAAGGGCGGCGGATACATGCTTAGCCGCAAGCCCGAGGAATATCCCGTCGGCGAGATATTAGATGTGATGGAAAACTCGATGGCGGTCGTGTCCTGCCTTGAAAACGGCGCAGAGGTGTGTCCCAGAGCCGCCGAGTGTGACACTCTTCCGATGTGGTCGGAGCTGAACCGGTTGATCCATGATTTTTTATACAGCAAAAAATTATCCGATTTGCTGTGAAAAAGCGCCGTTACACCGACAGCTTGACCGTCGCGACAAACGCGCACGGATCATGCGGACTTTAATGATATGATTTAGGGTGATTTGAGATGACGATACAACAGCTGAGATATGTCATGGTGATCTGCGAGGAAGGCTCGCTCAACAAGGCGAGTGAGCAGTTATATATCGCGCAGCCGTCTTTGACCAGCGCCGTACAGGAGCTTGAAAAGGAGCTCGGTATCACGATCTTTAACCGCGGCGGCAGAGGCGTCACGCCGACAAACGACGGCTTGGAGTTCATTCGCTACGCGCGCGAGGTGCTTTCGCAGTATGATAACCTGCTGGAAAAATACGGCAAAAACGGAAATCTGAAAAAGAAGTTCGGTATCTCCACCCAGCACTATTCCTTCGCGGTCAAGAGCTTTGTGGAGATGGTGAAGCACTTCGGCACGGACAAGTATGAATTTGCCATCCGCGAAACGCGCACCCGCGATGTGATCGACGATGTGGCTTCCGGCAAGAGCGAGATCGGTATCTTATACCTCAACGACTTCAACCGCAAGCCGCTTGAAAGGCTGCTGAAATCGAACAGCTTGGTTTTCACGCCGCTGACGGAATGTCATGCCTATGTATATTTATGGAAGGGTCATCCGCTTGCGCGCAAGGACAGGATCCGCTTTGAGGATTTGAAGGACTACCCCTGCCTTTCGTTTGAGCAGGGCGACAATGGCTCCTTCTATTACGCCGAGGAGATCCTGAGCACGAGCGAGTACCCCAAGACGATCAGAGCGACCGACAGGGCGACCATGCTCAACCTGATGATCGGGCTGAACGGCTACACCCTCTGCTCCGGCGTGATCAGCGAGGAGCTCAACGGCTCGGATTATCTTGCCGTGCCGTTCGAAGCGGACGACGACACCGTCGGAAGCGATATGGTGATCGGCTACATTTCAAAGAAGAACCTGCTGTTAAGCCATATCGCGCAGCTGTATGTGAAGGAGCTTGACAGTTACCTCAGAGTCTATCAGGAAATCCACAGAGAAACCGCTGACGCGTAACGGGTCGCTGTATGACCTTGCAGCCTCCGTTGAGAAAACCCGTACCACGCGGTACTGTGAAACAGAAAACAAGGGCTTGGCTCTCACGCATTAACGGAATGAGAGCCAAGCCCTTTGTTATTTTCTGTTGGGTTTTGTCCTGATCTCAGATAGAATTTTTTGTTAAGAACGGCTGCAAATCACGCGTAATGCAGCGCTTTTGCCCCGGCGTTCATCTGGAATCGGCTGTCGTTGTGGATTTATTTGCCGTATCGGGAGAGATCGTAAATACAGGGAAACTATTGTACTGCGTATGTCCGTTAATGGAATCAAACGCATAGGCATACGTGATATGATTGCGGCTGTCCTTTACTGTATTTACCCCTTTATATTTTTTGCCCAAAAGCTCGTTTCCGCTGCGCGTGTCGATCAAGCCATTGTCGGCGAAAACAAGCCAATCATCTGTGCAGTCATAGAGCTTGCCGTCTATCGTGAAGTCCTTGGAACCGAAATCATAGTGCTTGTCATTATCGTTGAAAACATCGAACAGGGGATGGTCGCAAAAGTATCTGCCGTAAAAGCCGGATTCTTCATTTGCTTCAAAATTGTTTCCGCATTTAAAGCTCTCTTTGTCCCCGTCACCCTTGAACAGCACATTGCCGTCGCTGTCAAAAAATGCGACAGATTTCTTCTTTGCCGCAAGATACGCGTCGCGGTTAACATCATCGTACGCCAGAAAATCGAATCGTTCATCAAACAGCTCGGTGCCGTCAAGCTTGCAGACCTTGCCATCGGATAAAACAAAATCCGGAAATACGAAAGTAAATTCATGGTCGAATTTTCCCGAAACGATCTTGCCTTCGTCGTTGACCAACACATACGAAAACGCGTCTCTTCCATACGGCTTGGGATCGGTGATATAATACGGCCTGTTGTCGTTGTCCACCGTTTTCGCGAGATAATAGGGCTCCATATAATCATAGATCTCAAATTCGGTGGCGTCGTAATTAAACAGGCGCTCTCCTTCGGTGCTGTAAACAGCGGTTCTTCCGTTGATCTCGATGATATAATCGCCGTTTGACAGCACCTTTCTGCCGTCGGTGATCTTCTTTCCGGACGGATCATAAATCAAATCTTCACCGGCGTAATCCTTTTGGATCAGGAATTGTCCCTTTGCCGCGAGATTCATGCAGTGGGTATCGCTGAGCCCTTCCACAAGCTTTCTTTCTTTTAAATCATATATCTCCCATTTTCCGGCTGACTCGGCATTAAACTGCAAGTAAATATACATTTTAGGCATTCCGGCATCCAGCATGAAAGTATTGGCGGCTGTTTCGTTGAGCCGGTCGTTTTTCGCCGTAAATACCTGAACATATCTTTCGTTCATGATCGAAAGCGACGCGTATTGGCACGGGATGATCTCTTGCATGTTTTCGTCCAGCAATCCCCAGCAATTGACGGATTTTTCTTTACCCGTGTTATCCCTTACCATCATATAATACTCATTGGCGCGGCTGTATTTTCGGTCAATATAATTGATATAACCGCCTTGACCCGCATATGTGTATTTTGCGCCGGTGTCTTTTTTTCCGTCATGTGTCATAACGCCGTATCGGTTATCCTTCGTCGTGTATACGAGACCCGACGGGAACGGCGTCACATCGATGATTTCATCGTGATTGATCTTGATCGTTTCGAGCCTTGTGGCTTTCAGCGGCGCAAGCTTGGCGGTGTACGCGGGCTCATTTTTTAACTGAACCGTGAAGGGCGCGGAATCCGCCGTACCGACGGCCGCGGAATCCGCCGTACTGATGATCGCTTCTGTCGCGGTGCTGTTCTCTTTCGCGTCTTTATTCACGTGGCATCCCGCCATCGCGCCTGCCGCAAGCGCTGTTGCCGTAAACAGCGCGCATATCATTTTTATCTTCATCTTTCTCTCTCCCTGTTTTTTCGCTGTCATGCAGAAACCGTATAAATATCAAAATCACCGTAATTGACTTTGCCGTTTATCGAATTGATCGCATAAACATAAGTGATGTGATTCAGATCATCGTTCTTAAACTTATAGGTGCTGTAGCTGTTCTGCAAAACCTTTGTGCCGGTGCGCAGGTCGATCAGGTCGCACAGCTTTCCCGATTTTACAGACAAGAGCCAGTTCTCTTCCCCGTTATAATCCGCCTCGATATTGAAATCTTTTTCTTTGTAGTTATAATACAGCATTTTGGCTGAATTGTTCTTGTAGAACTTAAAGGTCATGCCCCCGAAGTCATCGGTGTCTTTATTGCCTGAAAACAGCACCTCTCCCGTTTTATCAAAAACGACCTCGGTTTTTTCTGTGACATTGTAGGCGTTGTATGCGTCACGGTTCACGCTGTCAAAATTCAGCATGTCATACTTTTCCTCGAACAGCTTGGTGCCGTCAAGCCTGTAAACGGTGTCCTCGCTCCGGACAAAATCCGGGAATACTTGGGAAAAGAGGCCTTTGAATTCGGAAGAAACCTTCTCACCCTTGTCGTTGATCAGAACATATCCGCCCGAACCGACCTTTCCGATGAAATACGGCTCCTTATAATCATAAATCCGATAGGTTTTTTCATCAAAATTAAATAAGCGCGTATCGTTGGTATCGTATACGGCGCATTTGCCGTTGATCTCCAACACATAGGAGCCGTTTGAAAAGATCTTCCTTCCGTCGGTGACCGAATCGCCGTTTCCGTCAAAAGTCTTTTTTTCGCCGGAAGCCTTGTAACGGACTTCCAGGAACTGACCATATGCAATAGCATAATCCTCGCGATTGGTTCCGGAAGCTCCCTTCACAAAAGCCTTTTTATCCACATCATAGACTTCCCATTTGCCGGAATACATTTCGTCGCCGTCCTTCGGTTCGAACGAAAACTCGTTTTTGGAAAAATAAACGACCGCCTCATCCTTGTTGTCGGTTTTTTCTTCCGCGGTATATACCTTGACGTATCTTTCGCTGAGAGCCTCAACCTTAGCGTATTGGCAGGGAACCGCCTCCTCGCCGTTCTTGGCGACTGCTCCGTAAACATTCACATTTTGTTCGTCGTCGGTCAGCGCCTTGACCGTTGTCATATAGACGTCATTGTAAAGAGTGCTGCTGCTGAGCTTAGCGTATTTTGCTCCGGTATCCTTCTTGCCGTCGAGCGACAGAACGCCGCATTTTCCCTCGCTGTCGGTGTAAACGATACCGGCTCTATAAACATCGATCGAATCCGCGTCAATACTTACCTTGCCGATTTTTTTCGCTTGCATCGGCGCGAGCACGCCCGGTATGACGGGCTTGGTTTCTTCAGGGATCTCCGACTTTTCCTTTTGAGACGGCTGCTCTGTATCGGCAACGCTGTTTTCCTTCTGAGTCGGCTGCTCTGTATCGGCAACGCTGTCGGGCACGGATGATCCCGCCACGCTGACGCTGCTGCCTTCGGAACAGCCCGCCATCACGCTTGCCGTCAGCATCGCCGCCGAAATCAACGCGCACATGATTCTCCTTCTCATATAAACGTCTCCTTTCAAATAATTGATGATTTTATATAAAACTATTATAAATCACACACATTATTATGTCAATCTCTTTAGATCAATTTATGTCCCCAAAACCCGTGAGCAAGTGCGCATTTCGTGCGCCCGGCAAGATCGTTTTTGTTGAACGATTGTGATTTTTCGTGATCCATGTTGTAAAAAGGCGGTTGCAGTGGTATAATATCTGCGGAAAAAGGTTTTGCAAATCGGACTTTGTCAGATATCATCATTTGTTACTGAAAGGAGTAAGCATGCCCATTCAAATCGTAAGAAATGACATAACAAAAATGAAATGTGACGCCATCGTCAATGCGGCAAACCGCACCCTGCTCGGCGGCGGCGGTGTGGACGGAGCGATCCATCGCGCCGCCGGCAGGGAGCTGCTGGAGGAATGCAGAAAGCTGGGCGGCTGCAAAACCGGCGAAGCAAAGATCACGAAAGCGTATCGGCTGCCCTGCAAATATGTGATCCATACCGTGGGTCCCATCTGGCACGGCGGTCACCATCACGAGGAAGAGCAGTTGATCTCCTGCTATCGGAATTCCCTGCGGCTTGCAGAGCAGCATCATTGTGAAACGGTGGCGTTTCCGCTGATTTCCGCCGGAGCCTACGGATATCCCAAGGAGCAGGCGCTGCAAACAGCGGTCAGCGAGATTTGCAGGTTTTTGATGCACCACGATCTAACGGTTTATATCGTGGTATTTGATAAGGATTGTTTTCAAATCAGCAAGCGGCTGCTCCATGACATCACGGAATACATCGATGAGTGCTATGTGGAAGCGCACCATGGGGAAAACTCCGTGCGCATGGATGCTTATCTTTTTGAGAATGCCCGCATGCGCGGTCAAGGACAGCCCCGACAAAGATCACTCAGTCTTGCCGAGGCGATGGCAGGCATAGATGAAAGCTTCTCGCAAATGCTGATGCGAAAAATAGACGAAAAAGGCATGACCGACGCGCAGTGCTACAAAAAAGCGAATATCGACCGCAAGCTGTTTTCAAAAATCCGCAGCAATCCCAATTATAAGCCGAGCAAAACGACCGCGATCGCCTTTGCCGTTGCGCTGGAATTGTCGCTTGAGGAAACAAACGATATGCTGATGAAAGCCGGCTTTGCGCTTTCGCACAGCAACGTATTTGATATCATGATTGAATACTTTATCAAAAACGGTGTGTACGACATTTTTACAATCAATGAAGCGCTGTTTGAGTTTGATCAGGTGCTGCTGGGGCAATAAAATGTCGCCTTTGCGGCGACCTGCTTTGACGCTTTGGATGGTATACTGATATCCGTAAAGCAAACGGCATGAATCAACAGCCGTGTCAACGGGAGGAAATGACATGATCGATACCAACCTTACAAAAAGAGCCGAAAAAAACCGCATACGCGGCTCGCTGCTCGGCGGCGCCGCGGGGGACGCCTTGGGATATGCCGTCGAATTTCTCGGTGAGCGTGAGATATTCGGGAAATACGGCAGAGAAGGCATACGGGAATACCGTTTGGACAGCGCGCGCAATAAGGCGTTGATCTCCGATGATACGCAAATGACCCTGTTTACAGCGGAAGCGCTCATAAACTATTTGAAGCAAAGCAAGGAATCTCCGCGCCGAAATGAGTTATTAAGATATCACGCCGCTGCAGCATATCAGGATTGGCTCGTTACGCAGGAAAGGATATTTGAGGGACCGAAAAACCCGTCGGGCAAGTCACAAAACCCGTTAAGGGAAATCCCCGAAATGTATGCGCGCAGAGCGCCGGGGCTGACCTGCCTTTCCGCATTGGAGACAAGGAAAGCTCAAAAAGCCTCGGGCAAGAGCTTCATCAAGGATAAGATCAACAACAGCAAGGGCTGCGGAGGTGTGATGCGTGTCGCGCCTGTCGGGATGATGAAATGCGACAACATCGAAAAGCTCGATATGGAAGGCGCCGAGATTTCCGCGATCACGCACAGCCATCCCCTAGGCTATATGCCGGGGGCGGTATTGACCCATATCATTCACAGGATCATCTGCAACGACCGGCAAATGACCTTGCACGAGATCGTGAAGGAAGCCCGCGATACAGCTGCACAGCTGTTCGGCAAGTGCGAACACATCGGCACCCTGCTCGGGATAATGGACCTTGCCGCACAGCTCGCCGATAACGGTGAGGCCGATTTGGATAATATCCATCGGCTCGGTGAGGGCTGGACAGCAGAGGAAGCCCTTGCGATCGCGGTTTATTGCTGCCTGAGATATCACGATGATTTTTCACGCTGCATCATCACCGCCGTCAATCACAAGGGAGACAGTGATTCTACCGGAGCGATCGCGGGCAATATCATAGGCGCGTGGCTCGGCTATGACGAGACAGCCGAGTGGGAAAAGGATTTAGAGCTTTCCGATGTCATTCTCCATGTCGCGGATACTCTTTCCGCCGAGCTGAGGGAATGATATCCGCTCCCGAACCGGCTTGATTCCTGCTGAAAGTGTTTTCAAAAAGCGAGGAAAAGCGTCGAAAATCGGGGCACAGCTCGGAGGATCGCGGTTCAATCCAAAAAAGAAAAACCGCATGGACAGGCTCAAAAACGGCTTATCCATGCGGTTATTTTGCGTTCAACCACTATTTGCAGCCTATCACAGACTTTTGCGGTTTCTTGTCCCGATAAACATCAGATGAACATCCGTGTTTTGCTTGATTTGATCACGCTGAATCCGGATCGCGATCACCATACCGGTGTCGTCGGCAATGCGGGGAGCTGTCAGCGGTCGTCTGACCGCACCAAATCGCCGCCCTGCTCGGTAAAGCCTGCCTCCCTTAACGCGCGGTCGCGTTCCTCCTTGGTCAAGCCCAGCGTTTTTGCAAGATCATCAGCCGTTTGTTTGAGGGTTTTTCCGTTGTATCGGATTGCGCCGTCAATTCTATAATCCAAAAACGCGCGATATGTTGAATAAAACGTGTCGCCCTTAAACAGCGTTTCGCCGATCACGCTGCCTATCGATGTGATTTGCACAGGCATTGCGTAAACCGCAGGATCGGCATTTACCCACTCCGCAATATCGGAGATTTTATCGGAATCAACGTTGTTTTCTACGCGCCCCCCAGTTAAGTAAGCCATATCGCCGAGGCAATCTTTCCCGATGATAAGGTCACAGGATTGTTTTTCCCAATGCCAATCAGCCGAAAATATTACCCCATAAGCGGTGTTGTCATCCATAGCGAAGCCGTATTGAGCGCCTTTTTCCGCGATATCGTATGACCATATGTGATTGCCTTCATCGGTCATTCTGAATCTTTTGGTTCCCCAAGGCATCACTTCGTCGCCATTATGATCATATAAGTATATATCTATGTATTCATAATCTTGCCACATTGCGGGATCGGCGTAAAAATATATCTTGCTGTCGCTGCGCTTTTGCCATTCGGGCGGATTGCCGCGGTCGTATGTGCAGCTGTAGGGCGTTACCGCCCACCCGTCGCCGCGCATGGCGGGCAGCGCAAAGCCGAAAAAGCCTACCGAGCCGGCGGAAACCGCCACAGCGCCCGCGGCTATCAAAGCGACTGCCTTTGCGGAAACAGTTGCGCCTACCGCAGCTCCTGTCGTTGTACCTGCTGCGGCGCCTGCCGAAACGCCTGTCGTTGCACCTGACCCAGCACCCGTCGCAGTACCCGTCGCAGCGCCTGCAGAAACACCTGACGCGGTACCTGCCGCCGCTGCGGTGCCTGCCGCGGCGCCGATTGCGGCGGACATCGGATGAACCGCCACCTTGCCGGCGAACTCGCGCAGCATCCAGATGAGGAACGGAATGACCGTAACAGCGGAAACGCGCAGCTTGTAGCCCTTCTTTTCCATATCCTCCGCCTGCGCGCGCATTTTCTTCTTTCCGTAGCTCATGCGGCTTTTCACGGTGTTTTCGCTTATGTCAAGCGCTTCGGCTATCTCTTTGACAGACATCTCCTGGACGTAGTACATCAACAGAACCATCTTTTGATCGGCGGGCAGGTTATCGAGCATTTCGGCTACAAGGCGCTTGGTGTCGCTGTAGTCGGCGCGCTCCTCGGGCTGAAAGGCGGTGCTTTCGTCCTCAAATTCAAGCTCGAAGGAATCCTCGCCGTTATCGTACTCCATGTCGGAAAACATGATGACGTTCTTTTTGCTGCGCAGAAAATCCCTGCACTTGTTAGCGGTTATCTTGTTGAACCACGGAATGAAGCCGGAAGGGTCGGTGAGCTGATCCAAGCTGTTGAACGCCTTTTTGGGCGTGTATTACCAATTCTGTCGTGTCCATATCTATTCCTTCTTTGGCGGTTTAAGCTGCTCTAAAATGAGTTGAAGCAGCATTTTTGCCCGTGCTTCATCGGGCGTGATGTCGGCGCAAATATCGCGCAGCACTGTTTTGAGAAAACTGTCATTCATGCTCTCACCTCTTTCATTTATATAACGAATGAAGTGAGAAAAATGTTTTATCATGCCGTAATAATAATACCATAGTATCGTCAGGTTTGCAATAAGAAAGACGTATGCTATTCGACAGGCACGCAAATTTGAAGCATCCATATGATTCCGGACATTTTTGGTGCAGCGGATATGACGTCGATACAGAAGGCTTGTTAAGCAAAGTGAAAAAATTTGAAAAAAATCAAAAATTTTTTCAAAAACTTAAAACCTTTTTCAAAAACCATCCGTTATATAAGTGACCGAACAAAATCGGCAAATAAAAAAATATTATTTTTAAAGGAGAATCGTTGTGAAAAAGGTTAAACTGATTGAAGAAGCTGTGTTTGAAAGTGTCGAGACGGCTCAGAGGGAAGTAAAATTTGCAAAGGTCAATATGATCCGCACACTGATCGGAACTGCTTTTGCTGTTCTTTCCACCATCTTGCTGCTGATTGCGCTTTTCGGACAAGACTCACAATACTACGTCTTTGCCGCACTGCCCGCAATACCTGCTTACCTGATCGGCGGCGGCATCGGAAAGGCAGTGAAAGCCGCATGGAAGATCACCAAGATCGGCTGGTTTTTGATTCCTGTCTTCCCTGCCGATGTCTTGTTAGCGATCGCATTTTTCTTCTTATCACTTTTTGTGTTCTTCTATCTTCCGATCATTTTTGTCGGCTTGAATTACGTTGATCACAAAAGAGCATTCGTTCAAATCGTCAATATAGCTTTCAAAAGTCTAAACGATACCTTTGAAGGTCTAAACGATAGCCCCGATGGTCTAAACGATAGCCTCGAAGGTCTAAACGATAGCTTTTTCACGAACAGTAAAAATCCCCGCGAATGAGGTCAAAACACGCCTCATAGCGGGGATTGTTTCGTGCCGGTGCTTGCAAAAACGGCTTATTTATGCGAAAAACAGGACTCAGGAATTGTATCATTTCCTGAGTCCAGATATGGCAGGGGCAGAAGGACTTGAACCCTCGGCACGCGGTTTTGGAGGCGATGTATAGAGCCTGAAAAGCGCATAGATATGCCGATTTCAAGCCGTTTTTGCCCCTGCAAAATATTATTGATGCTATTTTGATGCTATTGGTTATTCTGTAAAAGAATTTTGGCGGGAACAGGGCAAGGGTGATGCTCTAAGTTTTCAAAAACGCCGAGCGAAGAAATCAAAATTTGCGATGCCTAATCAAAGAGTACAGATTACTCCTCCTCGACATATTCGTGCGGGGTCGGCTTATAATCCTCGGTGTAGTACCTTTCATACTTAGCTGACTTTTCCTGATCGTCATTCTCAATTTCATCGTCATCCTCGATCGGATCAGTTGAAATCGCGTCGAGCAAAATCTTTTCCAAATGCTCAAATTCGGAGTGTTCCCCGAAGCAGCAGAGGACAAAGGCGTTGCGGACATAACCCGCGCTTGCTGCCATCAGCTCATAATCGAAGTAATATCCATAGTGCTCGGCAAACAGTGCAATCAGTATAACGATGGTTCGAGTGTTGCCCTCTCTGAACGGATGAGCCTGCCAGATGGCTGGAAATAAATGCGCAACAGACTTAGCGAATTCATCATGCGACAGATTTGACCAATGAACCTCGTCGATTTTCTTCCAAGCGGATTTCAAATCTCTATCAATATCTTCCCAATTGGAATACCAAACACTTTTGCCGGCAAGGAGCGGTTCGCGTTTCTGGACGTTGATAATTCGATATTCTCCCGCCCAGTCGTACACGTCTCCGAAAATAGTTTTGTGAATTGCACAAACACCCTTGGATGAGAAGTCGGAGAAGCCGCTGTTGAAAAGCAGTGCCATTTTTGTGTTTGCCATAATGGATTCCGCTTGATCAAGAGCAGCCTCGTTGTTGATTCCGAGTTTATTTTTCAGTACTTTGCTGTTTTCCAGAAGATAGATGTCATATTTGCTCATATCAAATCCTCTTGCACATAGAAAGCATTATTTCAGTCAACTGTTCATCGGTTATTTCACCGTTAATCCATTGACGAAAGAATTCGTTTGTTTCTTCAGGAATCGGAACGCCTTCAATACTATTGATAGCCTTTGCAATCTTTACTGAACGCTGACGTTTTGCAATTTCTGTTTCAGTCATAACAGCGACCTCCTCTCTAGGTTTTATTGTACTCATTCCGTGGCGATTAGTCAAGTGAAAAACAAGAAGGTTATTCACAAAAAGTCTGGACTTTTCCGTTTTCTGTGGTATGCTGTTGTGCTAAAAGGAGGTATCGGCATGGATACGATCAGAGAACTATTTTACGGAAACATCCACCCATTCGAACGCGACATCAAGAAGGACAGCGAAAGCGACAGGCTTGCGAAGTTGATTCTCAGGCATGACGCAGCGCTCAAAGAAACGATGAACGAAAGCGAGATCGAGCTGTTCGGGAAATTCAAAGACGCAGTGACTGAGCTGAATTGTCTGAACGAATGTGAAGGCTTTATCAACGGCTTTCGATTGGGCGTAAGATTGATGGTGGAGGCATTGCATACGGTAGAATAATCAAAATCGCAGCCCTGAAAGAATAGGGCTGCAACTCTTTTGAGGATTATTCAGTGTAATGGGTTTTCTCAGGCATGTTTCGCCGTGTGTCGCCCTGTGTGCGATTTATTGAGGGAAGTAGGATACGTACACGACCGAGGACGTTTGCGCGGTGTCGGCGATTTTTGACCGCGTCTCATTTTTTGCGACGCTTGAGCAACAAAGGTACTGTTAAGAATAAAGGGCAGAGCTGTTTTTTCAGCCCTGTTTCGCCGTGTGTCGCCCTGTGTGCGATTTGTTACGGAAAGTAGGGTGAGTACCCGACTGAGGATTTTTGCGCGGTGTCGACGATTTTTGAGCGCGTCTCAATTTTTGCGGCGCTTAGTCAAAGAATACACTTTTTTAGCGAATGGCTTTCAGGATTTCTTTTTTAACAGACTCCCACTGATTATCAATAACAAAAGATCGGTGCTCAATATTTTTCAGCATAAACAAATCATAGTCAAACCTCTTTTGCCAAAAGGAAATCTCCGTTTTATATGGCGGTTGTTGACCTCGGTTGAGATGAGCGGTTGTCAATTGCTTTGCAATATCCTTGGTTTGAAGATAATACACTCTATAGTCGATATCACCTAAAGTAGTCAGCAGCATCTGAATGTGACGATGCGCCGATTCTTTTGAAGCGCTGTAGTTTCGGATCATGTCATTGAGCGGATGATGAAGGAGCGACCCGTCAAAAATGATGATTTCGTTATCGGCAAGATTTGCCGCGAAGTTTTTCCAGACAGCAACATAAGCGTCGGAGTACTTTTCAAGCGAAACAGGATTTCGCGGATTGTAGCAGAACTCGCGCTCCATGAATTCCGATAACAATGGCTCATCGAATAGCGGTGTATCTTCATTGAAATAATGAATCAGTCGTGCCGTTCCTGCATCTATCGTATTGGAGCGAATGGCATTTTCGTTTTCTGAATTCTCCGCGCAGAGCATTTCATATTCCTCTGAAGTATAATATGCGACGCAGTAAAAATCAATCGGATTGGTGTAATCAAATTCGACGTAGGCTTTTGCGGAAAGACCTTTTGATTGTAGATCGTCACATAGTGAGCGCGCCATTGTGGATTTGCCAACACCCGAAATACCCTCTAAAAATATCAGCCTTGCCATCGTATCACCTGCCTCAAAATTGTTCTGATTCTATTCTATAAACAAGCCGAAAATTTGTCAAGAGCCGTCGATAAAATCTGACCCTGACTTTCCTTGATTTTTCTTTTAGAGTGTGTTAAAATAATAAACGAAGAATACTTTTTGCAGAAAAATCGAATATGAAAAAACATAGTCGTGCGACGTCAGGAAAATCCTCTTGACCGATGCCCGGCTATTTTTGTTGCCGAAGTTTTCTGAAAATCATTAAGGAGGTTGAAAAAACGAAGTACAAAAACTATGACGAAATGCCGCTGATGTTATCGGTGCATGACGTCGCGGAGGTTCTCGGAATCTCAAAATCAAGCGCGTATGTGTTGGCGAAGGAAAAAGGTTTCCCAACGCTGAAAATCGGTGCGAGAGTCGTGATTCCGAGCGCCTTTAAGCGCACAGACGGTCGCTGGTGCGGCGTCGTTTGGTACAAGGATGAGCACGGCGAGCGCAAACGCAAGAGCTTTTCCGGCACCACGAAAGCGGAAGTCAACAAGAAAATGAAGAAATATATTGTGGAGTTCAACGAAGATAAAAACGATTCTGTA
>CACZWQ010000004.1 GCA_902784855.1 uncultured Ruminococcus sp.
GACTACGCTTCCGTACACTGCGTCTGGGCGCTCAAGAAGGCGGGCTACGATGTTGTTATCGTCAACAACAACCCCGAAACGGTTTCCACCGACTTCGACACCGCCGACAGACTTTACTTTGAGCCTCTTACCACCGAGGACGTCATGGGCATCCTCAAGACCGAAAAGCCCTACGGCGTGGTTGTCGCGTTCGGCGGACAGACCGCTATCAAGCTGACCAAGTTCCTCAGCGACAACAATGTCAACATTCTCGGTACCTCCTACGACGCGATCGACATGGCGGAGGACAGAGAGCGCTTTGACGAGCTTCTCGAAAAATATCACATCAAGCGTCCGCGCGGCGTGACCGTCATGACAACAGAGGAGGCGCTGGAGGTTGCCGACACCATCGGCTATCCCGTTCTGCTCCGTCCGTCCTACGTTCTCGGCGGACAGAACATGATCATCGCGTTCAACGAGGCGGACGTCAAAGAATACATGGCGATCATCCTTGCGCAGAATATCGAGAACCCGATTCTGATCGATAAATATCTGCAGGGCACCGAGATCGAGGTCGACGCCATCTGTGACGGCGAGGATATTCTCATCCCCGGCATCATCGAGCGAACTGTACGTCATCGAGGTCAATCCCCGTTCCTCGCGTACGATTCCCTATATCAGCAAGGTCACGGGCGTTCCCATGGTCGACCTCGCGACCAGAGCGATGCTCGGCGAAAAGCTCGCCGACATGGGCTACGGCACGGGTCTGTACCGCAAGAGCCCCTATATCGCGGTCAAGGTTCCTGTATTCAGCTTTGAAAAGCTGATCAACGTCGACAACCACCTCGGGCCCGAGATGAAATCCACGGGCGAGGTGCTGGGTATCGCCAGCACGCTCGAGGAAGCGCTCTACAAGGGTCTGATCGCCGCCGGCTATAAGATGAAGAAGAAGGGCGGCGTGTTCATCACCGTCCGCGATTCCGACAAGGCGGAGATCGGCGAGATCGCCAAAAAGTACGCCGACCTCGGCTTTAAGATCTACTCCACCCACGGCACCGCCGCCGTCCTCAACAAGTACGGCATCGACGCGGTCGCGGTCAAGAAGATCCACGAGAACGAGCACGGCAACAACACCCTGACCCTGATCGAGTCGGGCAAGATCCAGTATGTTATCTCCACCTCCGCGAAGGGCAGGATCCCCTCGCGCGACTCGGTCAAGATCAGACGCAAGACCGTTGAGCGCAACATCCCCTGCCTGACCTCGCTCGACACGGCGAACGCGCTGGCGGATTGCCTCAAGAGCCGCTACTCGCAGCACAGCACCGAGCTGGTCGACATCAATAACATGCGCGACAGCAAGATCAAGCTGCGCTTTACCAAGATGCAGGGCATCGGCAACGACTATATCTATTTCTCCACCTTCGGTCAGTGGATCAATAACCCCGAAGCGCTGGCGGTGCGTCTCTCCGACCGTCACTTCGGCATCGGCGGCGACGGCGTTATCCTCGTTGCGCCCTCCAAGGTGGCGGACGCGCAGATGAAGATGTACAACCGCGACGGCAGCGAGGGCAAGATGTGCGGCAACGGCATCCGCTGCGTCGGCAAGTTCCTCTACGACCACGGCATGGTCGATTACAAGGAGAAGGACGAGATCACCATCGAGACGCTCAGCGGCATTAAGAAGCTGAAGGCATTTACCAACAACGGTGAGGTGACCACCCTGCGCGTCGACATGGGCAAGGCGATCCTGGAACCCAAGGATATCCCCGTGGCGCTCGAAGGCGACAAGATCGTCGACCGCGCGGTGAATATCGCGGGCAAGGACTACCATATCACCTGCGTATCCATGGGCAACCCGCACTGCGTGGTGTTCCGCGACGACATCGACCGCATCGACATCGAGAAGATCGGACCCGAGTTTGAGTTCGACAAGCTCTTCCCCGAGCGCGTCAACACCGAGTTCGTCACCGTCCTCGACGACCACACCATCAAAATGCGCGTCTGGGAGCGCGGCTCGGGCGAGACTTGGGCATGCGGCACCGGCGCCTGCGCGGCGGCTGTGGCGGCTGTGGAGAACGGCTTCTGCAAGAAGGGCGAGGATATCAAGGTCAAGCTCATCGGCGGCGACCTTGTCATCAACTACACCGACGAGACTGTCTACATGACCGGCAACGCCGAGACCGTCTTTGAAGGCGAGGTCACGGTCTGATCCCGTGTTCCGCGCTGTTTGATATTTTCGAAAGAGAGCATCCGATCGAAGGGTCGGATGCTCTTTATAATTGCAGCGGTACAACGCTTGCTTTCTCGCGGGAAATAGTGTATACTGTAAGATGAATAACTATGGGAGTGATGGATTTGGACGTCCTTGCAGGCAGCCGAGTTGAAATGAAAAAGCCGCATCCCTGCGGCGGAAGGATTTTTTCCGTCCTGCGCGTGGGCATGGACTTCAAGCTCAAATGCGAGCAGTGCGGCCACGAGGTCATGCTGCCGCGCCGCAAGGCGGAAAAAAACATCAAGAAAATCATGGTGGAGTAAACGATGTTTGAGAGAATTGAAATTTTTGATAAACGCTACAGCGAGCTGAACCGCAGGCTCTATGAGCCGGATGTGGCGGCTGACCCCGCCGCGTACCAAAAGGTGATGAAGGAGATCAAGTCGATCGAGGAGATTGTGCTGACCTACCGCGACTACAAAAAGGCGCTGCAAAGCGAGCGCGACAGCTTGGAGATCCTCAACGATAATTCTGATTTGGAATTAAAAGAGCTGGCTCAGCTCGAACTGGAGGAAGCCAAGGAGCAGATCGCTTCTCTCTCCGAGCAGCTCAAGCTCCTGCTGCTGCCCAAGGATCCCAACGACGAACGCAACGTCATCGTCGAGATTCGCGGCGGCGCGGGCGGTGAAGAGAGCGCGCTCTTTTCGGCGGTGCTGTTCCGCATGTATTCCATGTACGCCGAGCGCCGCGGCTACAAGATCGAGGTGCTCAACGTCAATGAGACCGAGCTGGGCGGCTACAAGGAGATCTCCTTTATGATCAACGGCGAGGGCGCCTACTCGCGGTTCAAGTACGAGAGCGGCGTTCACCGCGTCCAGCGCGTTCCCGAGACCGAGAGCCAGGGCAGGGTGCACACCTCCACCACAACGGTGGCGGTGCTGCCGGAAGCGGAGGACGTGGAGCTGGAGATCAACCCCGCCGACCTCAAGATCGACACCTTCCGTTCGAGCGGCGCCGGCGGTCAGCACATCAACAAAACAAGCTCGGCGATCCGCATCACCCACCTGCCGACCGGCACGGTCGTCGAGTGTCAGGACGAGCGCAGCCAGTACAAAAACAAGGACAAGGCGCTCAAGGTGCTGAAAAGCCGCCTTTTAAAAGAAAAGCAGGACGCGCAGGCGAATGAGATCGCCGCCGACCGCCGCTCACAGGTCGGCACGGGCGACCGCAGCGAGCGCATCCGCACCTATAACTATCCGCAGGGCAGGCTGACCGATCACCGCATCGGCTTGACGCTGTATAAGCTGGAGGACATCCTCAACGGCAATCTCGACGAGGTGATCGACGCGCTGGTGACTGCCGACCGCGCGGAAAAGCTGAAAGAAAGCATGGAACAAGGCTGATGAAAACGCTGGTATTAGATGAAAAACAGATCGATATCGCCGCCGACATCCTCAAAAACGGCGGCGTGGTGGGCATTCCCACCGAAACCGTCTACGGGCTGGCGGCAGACGCGCTCAACGGCGCGGCGGTCGCGAAGATCTTCCGCGCCAAGGGCAGACCGATGGACAACCCGCTGATCGTCCATATCGCGGACTTCTCCGACATCCGGCGCTTTGATCTTGTCAGGGAGATCCCCGAAAGCGCCGAAGCGCTTGCCAAAGCCTTCTGGCCGGGGCCGCTGACGATGATCTTCAAGCGCACCGACGCGGTGCCGTCCGAGGTCTCCGCGGGACTCGACACCGTCGCCATCCGCTTCCCGAGCCATCCCGTGGCGCAGGCGGTCATCCGCGCGGCGGGCACGCCCTTGGCGGCGCCGTCGGCGAACCTCTCGGGCAGCCCGAGCCCGACGACCGCGCGGCATGTCCTCAACGACATGGACGGCAGGATCGACGCGGTGCTCGACGGCGGCGCCAGCGCTGTCGGCGTCGAGAGCACGGTCATCACGCTGGCGGCGGGCACGCCGCGCGTGTTGCGGCCGGGCGGCGTCACCGTGGAGATGCTGCGCGAGGTGCTGGGAGAGGTCGACGTCGACGACGCGGTGCTCCATCAGCTTGCCGAGGGCGCCGAGGCGGCGAGCCCGGGCATGAAGTACAAGCACTACGCGCCGAAAGCGAATGTGATTTTGCTAAAGGGAAGCGATCGGGCATATATTGATTATGTCAACGCCCACGCGGGCGACGACGTCTGCGCCCTGTGCTGCGACGAGGACTTGCTCGACTTGAAGGTCAAGACGGTCTCGCTCGGCAGGAGGGGCGACTACCTGACGCACGCGCGCCATCTATTCGACTGCCTGCGCCGCATGGACGAAAACAAGACCGTCCGCACGGTCTATTCCCGATTGCCGTCCACCGAGGGCGTCGGGCTGGCGGTCTATAACCGCCTGATCCGCGCGGCGGGATTCGAGGTGATCGAGCTGTGAGACAGTATCGGCTCATCGGGCTGACGGGGCAGAGCGGCGCGGGCAAGAGCACCGTATCCGCCGTTTTCGCTTCCCACGGCGCGACAGTCATCGACGCCGACGCCATCGTGGCGCAGCTCTACCGTGACCGTTCGCCCTGCCTGAAAACCGTGGCGGCGAGCTTCGGCGCGGATATCCTCAGCGCCGACGGCACGCTCGACCGCAGACTGCTCGCCTCAAGGGCATTCGCGAGCGCGGAAAAAACCGCGCTGCTGGGCAGGCTCGTCCATCCGTTCGTGACCGCGCGGCTCTTGGAGCTGCTGCGGGGCGCAAAGGGCGTCGTCGTCTATGACGCGCCGCAGCTTTTGGAATCGGGCGCGGACGCGATCTGTGACTGCGTCGTCGCGGTCGTCGCGGACAGAGCGCTTCGGCGGCAGCGAGTCATGACGCGCGACGGGCTGAGTGAGCAGGAGGCGGACAGCCGTCTCAACGCCCAGCTCGGCGAGGAGATATTCCGCAGGTGTGCGGATATCATCATAGAAAACAACACCGACAGAGAGACGCTGCTGAAAAATGCCGAGCGCGCCTGTCTCTGTGCGGTAAAGGGGTGAGAGCATGGCACAACGCCACGCCGCAAAAGGAAATGCGAAGCATCCGCCTTCGAAGCGCGCCAACAGGGGGATAATCGCCCTGATTTGGGGCATTATTCTGACAGTTGTTGCGGGAGGCGTCATCTTCGCGACATCGAACTACCATGAATCGGTTCGGCAGCGGGTGAAATACAGCCAGTATCCCCGCAGCTACAGCGAGTATGTGGAGCAGTCTGCCAAAAAATATGACTTGGATACCGCATTGGTCTATGCCGTGATCCGCACCGAGAGCAACTTCAATCCCGACGCGCAGTCGGGCGCGGGCGCGCACGGGCTGATGCAGATCACCGAGGACACCTTTGATCACTATATGTTTTTGCGCGGCGAGGAGGGCAAATACACCCTCGACGATCTGTACGATCCCGCCGTCAATATCGACTACGGCTGCAACATCCTGCGCGACCACCTCGATCAGTTCGGCGACGAGGAATGCGCCGTCGCCGCCTATAACGCGGGACCCGGCAACGTGCTGGAGTGGCTGAGCGACCCGTCGGTCAGCTCGGACGGCAAGACGCTCATCGTCGAGAACATCCCCTTTGAAGAGACGCGCAACTATGTCGACCGCGTCGAGAGCGCGAAAAAGACCTACATCGAATTATACGGCAGTGATGCTTGATCATAGAAAGGAATATCATCATGTGTGAAGAAAAGACAAAAACCGCGCTGCTGCGCGAAAAGCTGATGAACGAGCCGAAGGGCGCCAAGGACCTGACCGCCGAGGAGATCGCCGCCGCAGACAGCTTCTGCGAGGGCTACAAGGTGTTTTTGAATGCCTCTCCCGTCGAGCGCGAGGCGGTCGCCTATACCGTCGCGGCGGCGAAGGAGGCGGGCTTTACGCCCTTTGACCCCGAAAAGACCTATCAGGCGGGCGACAGGGTCTACCTTGTCAACCGCGACAAGGCGGTGGCATTGGCGGTCATCGGCAAAAACGGCGTGAAAAACGGCGCGCGTCTGGCGATCGCCCACATCGATTCGCCGCGCATCGACCTCAAGCCCAACCCGCTCTATGAGAGCAACAGCCTCGCGCTGTTCAAGACCCACTACTACGGCGGCATGAAAAAATACCAGTGGACCGCGATCCCGCTGACGCTGCACGGCGTCGTCGTGAAGCTCGACGGCACCCGCGTGGAGATCAAATGGGGCGACGAAGCGGATGAAAGCTGCTTCTGCGTCAGCGATCTGCTGCCGCACCTCGCGCAGGAGCAGGTGACAAAGCCCATGGCAAAGGCGTTCACGGGTGAGGATCTGAATGTGTTGGTCGGCTCGCGTCCCTATCCCGGGGCGGAGGATGAAAAGGAGCTCGTCAAGCTCAATGTGATGGCGATCCTCAACGAAAAATACGGCATCACCGAGCGCGATTTTCTTTCGGCGGAGCTGTGCCTGACGCCCTCGTTCAAGGCGAAGGACGTCGGCTTTGACCGCAGCATGATCGGCGGCTACGGCCACGATGACAAGGTGTGCGCCTATCCCGCGCTGATGGCGGCGCTGGCGGTGAAGGATGCGGAGCAGACCTGCGTGACCTACCTGACCGACAAGGAGGAGATCGGCAGCGACGGCAATACGGGCATGCAGAGCGATTTCCTGCGCTACTTCATCTATGACCTCGCCAAGCTCGACGGAGTAGAGGGCTACCGCGCGCTGTCGCAGTCTACCTGCCTTTCGGCGGACGTCAACGCGGCTTTCGACCCGACCTATGCGTCGGCGTTTGAGGCGAAGAACAGCTGTTACCTCAACGGCGGCGTGGTGATCTCCAAATACACGGGTCACGGCGGCAAATACGACACCAGCGACGCGTCCGCGGAGTTTATGGGCAAGGTGAGGAGCCTGCTCGAGAAAAACGATATCCAGTGGCAGATCGGAGAGCTGGGCAGGGTCGATCTCGGCGGCGGCGGCACCATCGCGAAATATGTCGCCAACATGAATGTCGACGTCATCGACCTCGGCGTCCCGGTGCTGAGCATGCACGCCCCGTTTGAGATCGTCTCCAAGACCGACGTGTATATGGCATACCGCGCATTTTACGAGTTTTTCGCAGAGTGATACTGCTGCGATTTCGATGCAAAAATAAAGCGTTTGGGCATTCCGCTTCCTGCGGAGCGCTCAAACGCTTTTTTTTGTTATTTATCAGATCATGCCGCCTTGTCCAATGCCTCTGTAGGGGCTTCCGTTGCGGCGGGCTGTTTTTTGGTGACGCCGTCGCCGTAGATGGTCGTCCAGTCATTTTTCATGGAAACCGTCGTCCAGCCGTTTTCTGTGCATGAGGTGACCATCTTCGCTGCCTTTTCCAAGTTGCCGTTTTCGCGCTCCAAATCGTCGCAGCAGAGCATGAACGCGGCGCTGGGATACTGATTTCCGTTCGTCACGAAGGCAGCCATACTGAAATCGCCCGAGCTGTTGCCGAAGGCGAGAACGGGCTGCCGGCCGATCTCCTGTTCGATGACGCTGACCTTGTTCATTTTCAGGTTCTTGATCAGGAAGTCGCCGCCGAGAATGACCTTGTCATCCTTGGTATACTGATAGGTCAAGCCATCCTCTCCGTTCTGGTTCAGCGCGACCAGCGACTCGTCGGAGCCGATGACCTGGGACGCGGGGATATCGAGCGTGCCGTCCACGAGTCCGCGGACGATAAGGCGGTCGGTGCCGCTGACGACATAGACGGTGAAGTCATTTGCCTGCAAGTACTCGACGACCTGCAGCATGGGCTTGTAGAACGCCTGACCGTTGGTCATGCCCTCATAGCTCGGCGCGGGCTTGTCGCGGAACGCCTTGACATAGGCGTCGAATTCGTCGAGGGTCATTCCCTTGAACGCCGACGCCACGCCCTTGCCGTGGTCGACGGCAAGACCTTCGGCGGATTCGCCCGTATCCATCATGACCTTGATTTTTTCCGCGGTCTCCAATTCCTCGGCGCTCGCCTTGCCCTTGTAATCGGGATCCTCGGTCACGCGGTAGTAGAACAGGCGGTAGTCAAAATAGACGGGGTCGGTCTCGCAGCAGAGGGTGCCGTCCAGATCGAACACGGCGATGCGGTCGCTGACAGGGATAAAATCCTTTGAATCCTTGTCGGTGATCTTTGCCATGTATTCGGTCAGCTGCTTTTTCAGCGGGGCGTTGTCCGTCCAGAGGGACAGCACATCTGCCTGCGCGCCGTCGTCGACGGCCTCGGTGGTGACGGCGGCTGTGGTTTCAGCCGGAGCGGCTTTGCCGTTGTTGGCGGCGGTAGTCGCGAACATCACGCAAGAGATGACAAGCAGCAGTGCCAGCACGCCTGTCGCGACCTTCCACGGCGCCGCGGTGGGTTGTTTTCTTTTGTGCAAATCAATCATCCTTTCATTGTGTAATCCATGATTTGATTCCTATTATAACTGATAAAACAAAAAAAGTCACCCTATTTTTGAAAAAAAGCGGTATTTGCATGATTTAAACAAAACAAAACGAAACCGACGCACAGGTCAGGTCACGTTGCTGAAAATAGCTGTTTTTCTTGACATTTGCCGTCGGGTTCTATATAATCATAGCGAGAAAAAACGAAATGAAACAACAGGGGGAATTACATGAAAAGGATCCTCGGCATTTTCTGTGCATTGACTCTGGCGGCACTCTCGCTTTTTTCGACGTCGGCTTATGACAAGGCGTTCCAAAAGGGAGACGCGGATCTGGACGGCCGCATTTCCATCGGCGACGCGACCCTGATCCAGCGCTACATCGCCGAGCTGGGAGAGAGCGACGGCTTCTGGTCGTTCTTCGCGGCTGATTACGACAACAACGGCGTCATCAACATCCACGATGTATCGAGTTTGCAGCGCACCTTGGCGCAGTTTGATTCGGTGACCGACAGCATCCCCGACGGAAACGCCACGATCGCGCAGGCGGCGGCGACGCTGTGCTATCCCCGCTACGGCGACGGCGTGAATGCGCGGGGCAAGCAGATCTACCGCGACGTATATGACCTGACCATCGGCATCGACGAATATATGACTGCCTGCAACCGCTTTGTCTGTGCGGCAGTGCGCTGGTCGGGCGCGGATGACAACTATCCCGCGGGGGACGTAGGCGTTCAGGCGGACTATTTGTATGCGCACCCCGAAAAGTGGGAGTCGGTCTACGGCGATACCTTTCTGAGAGGTGAGGACTATCGCTATGCGCCGCCCGAGGGCATGCAGCCGGGCGATGTCGTTATCGAGTATAAAGCCACCAATTACCGCGCGCATACCTTTATCTATTGCGGCGAGGGACTGATCGCGACGATCTATCCCGCATATGCCGACAATGAATATGTCTCCGCAAACGCGAGCTGGGGCGACAATATGCCGCAGTGCACCGGCTGGTACCGCTGGCAGCCCTATTTCCGCGTGTTCCGCTGCAAGCAGTACGACACAAATTCGCGCTATAAAAACGCAGCCTTATAACAAAATCGTGTCGGCGCCCGTCATGGATGGGAGCCGACACGATTTTTATAAAATAATGGTGTATCATTTTCCGTTTCGCTGCATAGAATGCTTCTGTGGGAAAAACTTGCGGGAAACCCTTGACATTTCTTTGTTCGGATGATATAATATCTATTGTTGTGACACGGCGACATAGCCAAGTGGTAAGGCACGAGTCTGCAAAACTCTGATGCGGCGGTTCAAATCCGCCTGTCGCCTCCAAAAAACGCCCCTGTAGCGAAAACTATAGGGGCGTTATTCTTTGTTTTGGGGTGGTTTGCATGTCGGTCAAAAGAATCTATCTCGCCGCGCCGTTCTTCAACGCGTACGAGCTGTCCTGCGTGCGCCGTGCGGAGGAGATCCTAACCGCGCGGGACTTTGAGCTGTTCAGTCCGCGGCTGCACGAGGTACGTGATCCGGCGGAGGATCAGGCGCTCTGGTCGCGGGAGACATTTTGCAGCGACCGCCGTTTCATTGATTGGGCGGACCTTGTGGTCATGCTTTACCACGGCGCCTACAGCGACAGCGGCACCGCGTGGGAAGCGGGCTATGCCTGCGGCACGGGAAAGCCGGTCGTGGCAGTGCATGTCGGCAGCGATCCCGAAGCCGGCTCCAACCTGATGGTGCACGAGAGCGCCGCGGCAAACATCACCATGGAAGCGCTCGGCGATTACGACTTTGACACGCTGCCGCACAAGCCCTACCGCGGGAAGATGCTTTAGATGCGGATATAATCGTACTTGATCAAAAAGAGGATGAACAGGTGCACGGGATAGAACAGATAGAACGCGTATTTCAGCACGGGACCCTTGATGAAGCCGCGTTTCCCGTTGTACATGAACATCGGCACGAACGCCGCCATGCAAAACCAGTGGTTGTTCAGCAGCAGCGCGGTGAACGGGCGCAGAAGCTCCTGCTGCCGCAAACCGTACATCAGGAGGATGAACGCATAGCCGAAGATGCCGTAATCCGCCTTAGCAAACAACGTGCCGACGCCGATCGTGATCAGCACACAGCAGGCGAGAAACGGGTGCTTTTTCAGGCTGTCGATCGCGCATAGGCCGATGTAGCCGAACACCAGCGTAAAGAACACATTTTGACCGTTGTGGATCCATTCACCGCTGTGCACCAGATCCCACGGCACCTCCGAGATCACCGCGCAGATCAGCAGACTGACGCCGTAGCGTCTGCGGCTGCGCGTATGCAGAAAGCCCTCGATCAGCAGAAAGACGAACAGCGGGAACGCGATGCGCCCGATGTCGCGCATCAGGCGGTAGAGGGTGACGTCAAAGCCGAACACGCTGAACAGGACGTACCGCTTCGGCACCAGATGGCTGGCGATGTGGTCGATCAGCATGGTGATGACCGCGATCAGCTTGAGCACGCTGCCGCTGAGGATCCTCATTTTGGCGGGGAACAGCCGATTTTGCTCCATAAAATACTCATACTCCTTAGAAAAAACGGGGAACTGCCGCGGGATCATGCGACAGCTCCCTTTTTGTTTATCAGAAAAAATTGTGTTCGCGTGCGCCCAAGGGCGCTCTCTCCACGCGTGAAAGGTGGGCTTGGACGGTAACCGTCAATTCCCGCGCTCTAACGCGTGCGCCCAAGGGCGCTTTCTCCGCGCGTGTGCCGATGTGTGTGAACGACAACCGCCATATCCCGCGTTGTAACGCGAGCTAGATACTTAACCATTCATACCTACGTTGGTTTCGCGGATTGGATGCAACGTCACGTTGCCGCGGATTGGATGCAGCGTCACGCTGCCGCGGATTGGATGCAGCGTCACGCTGCCGCGGATTGGATGCAGCGTCACGTTGCCGCGGACTGGATGCAACGTCACGTTGCCTGGTCTAAATGTTCGTTTCTCCGGATCATCTTAATGGCAAACAGCGTGCCGATGGTCAGGATGATACCGATGGGCAGCGCGACAAACCAGAGCTGCACAAAGCCCGCGATGATGAAGCAGACAAACGAGATGCCCGCGACCGTGATCGCATACGGAAGCTGTGTGGAGACGTGGTTGATGTGGTTGCACTGGGCGCCCGCCGAGGACATGATGGTGGTGTCGGAGATGGGGGAGCAGTGGTCGCCGCAAACCGCACCTGCCAGACAGGCGGAGATACCGATGACCTGCAGCTCGCCGCTCGGGAAGATGGACAGGACGATCGGGATGAGGATGCCGAAGGTGCCCCAGGAGGTACCGGTGGCGAATGCGAGGAAGCATGCTACCAAGAAGATGATAGCGGGCAGGAAGTTTTGCAGGCTCGCCGCGCTGTTGGTCATGAGGTCGGCGACGAAGTACTTGGCGCCGAGATCCATGGTGATGTTCTTCAGCGCAGTCGCGAAGGTGAGGATCAGAATCGGGGGAACCATCGCCATGAAGCCCTTGGGAACGGCTTCCATGCTCTCCTTGAAGCTGACGACCTTGCGCGCCATCAGATAGATGATGGTGCAGACAAGCGCGATCGCGCCCGCCCACGGAAGTCCGACGGTGGCGTCGGTGTTGCCGAAGGCATTGATGAAGTTGAGGTAGTTTTCGGAGTCACCGTTGTCGAGGAAGCCGCCGACATAGGTCAGGGCAAAGACCGAAACGACGATCAGGAACACGACGGGCAGGATCAGATCGAACACCCTGCCGTTGGGGTTGGGCTTTTCGTTCTCCAGCTCCTTGTCGACTCTCTCGCCGGTGGTGTAGAGGTCGTTTTTATACTTGGCGTTGTACTCGTGCATCGCCATGGAGCCGTAATCGAAGTTCATGACGCAGAGCGCGATGATGAACACGAAGGTGAGCAGGGAGTAGAAGTTATAGGGAATCGCGGTGATGAAGAGCTTGAGACCCTGACCGTCCTCGGCGTAGGTCGCCACAGCCGCAGCCCACGAGGACACGGGGGCGATCATGCAGACGGGAGCGGCGGTCGCGTCGATCAGATACGCAAACTTGGCTCTGGAGATCTTGTGACCGTCGGTGACGGGCTTCATGACCGAGCCGACCGTCAGGCAGTTGAAATAGTCGTCGATGAAGATCAGCACGCCGAGCACAAAGGTAGCGAGCATGGCGCCCGTGCGGCTCTTGATGTGCTTTGCCGCCCAGCGGCCGAACGCCTGCGAGCCGCCCGCCTTGTTGACGAGCGCGACGATGACGCCCAGCTCCACTAAGAAGATAAACACGCCCGCTGTTCCGCTGACAGCGGCGATCAGACCGTTGTTGTTGATCTCATTCATGGCAGCCAGCGGGTGGAAGAAGCTTCCGAACAGTCCGCCGGGCTGTGTGGCGTAGATCACGCCGCCTGCGACCAGACCGGCGACCAGTGAGGAATAGACCTCTTTGGTGATCAGCGCCAAGCCGATGGCGATAATAGGGGGCAGCAGCGCCCACCAGGTTCCGCGGACAGCGCCTTCGCCGCCGCAGGTCTCACAGGCAGCGCCGTCGGCAAGTCCGGTTCCCGCGCAGTCGGGGCATTTGACCGTGCCGAGCGAACCGCCCGAGACGCACGCCCAGACCAGCAGTCCGACAATGATGACAGCCGCGGCTGCCAACACGATTTTTTTGATTTTTGACATTTTTCTATCCTCCAAATAAAAAATACCGCGGGGGTACCCCACGGCTTGAAATCCAACCTTCACACCCGAATAGCACCCCGCAAAAGCGACAGTACAGCGCATGTTCTGCGCTGTCCCAGCAGACGTCTGCCGGAAAACAGGGCGGCTGCTTCGGCGGGCTTTCCTTTTGCCTGCGGCGTTTCCGCGCGCGTGTGCAGGCTACTGATAAAGTCCGCGCCTCTATCACAACGTCCATTATAAAACATCCGGTGCCTTTTCGTCAATAGCTTTTCATATAATTTTGTCCGAATTTATCAAAAAATATAGGTATTTTGTTGGTTTTTGTCCGATTGCAAAAGCCGCCGGGGTATGCCGGCGGCTTGAACTGCGTTCTGTTTGGTTAATAATTCGATCTACTTCTTCAATATCAACTGATAGGTGTTCTCGTCGGACTGCAGCTTCAAATAGGTGTCCGACAGCGTCTGACTGAGCTGATAGGTATAGGTCACCACCTCGTCCTCCGTGTCCAGACAGATGTCCACGGTGTTTTCCGACTCGTTGACAGAGTAGCTGCCGTCCGCGCGATAGCTGTTCTGCTTGCTCGTCAGCTTGCACAGGTTCTTTCCGTCAAAGGTCCAGACCCAGTCGCCGTCCTCGCTGTTCTTCGTGTTCCAAGTGCCCTCGATCACCTTGTTGGACGTGTTGTTCAAGCCGATCTCGTCCTTGAGATAGTCCACCGCCTTGCCGCCGACTTGGCTGAGGCTGCTGACATCGCTTTCTACGCCGACCTCGCTCTTGAGATAGTCCTTCGCACTACTTACAATACTGTTACCGGTCTCTTTCAAATTTTCGGCGCATCCGCCCAAAACCGTCAAAGAGGTTACAGCCGCGACAACAAAGGTTACAGCGGTTAATACTTTTTTCATCAATATCCCTCCGTTTTTTTGGTCAATTTGATTATAGCATGGAAAAGCACAATTAATTTTCTCATTTAGAATTAAAACGCCGTTTTTTGCGCATTTTATCGCACAAATGGGACAAAATCCGCGCATAAAATGAGAATAAAAAATTTTTTTAAAGAAAAAAACGGCGTAAAAACCGCGAAAATCGGCGCAAAAACCCCATATGTTGTGAATCTTGACGCAAAAGATACACCATCGTGTATAAATGTTCGGTAAAAAAATATTTGACTTTTTCTTACAAAAGTGTTACAATAGCCATGGTTACGAAAGTGTAACTGTTGAAAGGAAATGAAAGATGGGTTCACACGGAAACACCATTCTTCGGAAAGGATGATTTTTTGAAACGCAACGTCATCAAAAAGCTCTCTGCGGTTATTGTTCTCACAGCGGTTCTGTTCACCACTGTATTTTCAGCTTCTATTATCGTCAACGCAGCGAGCACCACGTTCACCCCAAGACTGGAAGCGCCCGCGTACAACAACAAATACTACTATAACGGCAGCTACAATATTTTCTATTCCGCGGGCTACGGCATGCCGAACTGCACTGCCTACGCTTACGGAAGAGCCTATGAGATCTTGGGCACAGAGCCGAACCTCTCATGGAACGGCGCGAGCCAGTGGTACGATTATAACCGCAACGGCGGCTATTATCCCTACGGCAAGACCCCCAAGGTCGGCGCGATCGCCTGCTGGACTTACGGTACCGGCGGCCACGTCGCGGTTGTCGAGACGATCGACAGCAACGGCTACATGACGCTTTCCAACTCCGCTTGGCAGGGAACGAACTTCTATCTCACCCACGCCTACACCACGGACAGCAATCCCGGCGGCAACAGCTGGTGGACCTTCCAGGGCTACATCTACATCCTCGACTCCGACGATGTCACCACGGTACAGACGCCTGCCACCACGGCTCCCGTTAAATCCGAGTATCAGCCGGGCACCTATCTGGTCGATGCACAGCCTTGGCTCAACATGAGATCGGGCGCGGGCTTCGGCTACGGCACCATCGGTTCCGTCACAGACGGCTCCAAGATCGTCATCACCGAGACCGCCTATGCGGACGGCTATAACTGGGGTCATCTCACCTACAACAACCTGAGCGGTTGGGTAGCGTTGGAATACTGTGAATATGTCTCCTCCGATACAGTGATCGAGGAGCCCACCACGGTGGCGCCCACGACGGTCGCACCTACCACCGTGCCTGCCACTACGGTCCCCGAGACAACAGTCCCCAAGACGACTGTGACCGATCGCCCCGGCAAGGATTCCTCCAAGGGAATCGGCAGAGGCGACGTGGACGAGGACGGCAGGATCTCCATCAATGACGCGACGATCGTGCAGCAGTACCTCGCCGGTATGAAGCAGTTCACAAAGGCGCAGCGCAGATGGAGTGATGTCAACAACGACGGTGTCGTCAATATCGACGACGCGACCTGCCTGCAGCGCATGCTTCTGGATTAAACTACATATAGAAACAACAAACGGTTGGCTCAGTAATGAACCAACCGTTTTTTTAGATTTATTTTATTTCGCGCTTTCGCGCTGCAAGTGCAATTCATGACAGAATGTTTGGCTTCGGCATGAATTGGCTTCCCATGAATTGACCTTCGGTCATGAATTGCCTACGGCATATATTATGCCCGTATCATAACGCAGGCACTAACGGTTACCGTCCAACCTAACCCTTCACGCGCGGATTGCTGCTACAGCCGTAGGCAGCGTGACGCTCGACCCAATCCGCGCGTGCAACGTTTGATATTATAGTAAAGTTTATTGCCCGCGCTATAACGCGGGAATTAAAGGTTGCCGTCCAACCTAACCCATCACGCGCGGACTGCTGCTACAGCCGTAGAGAATTCGGCAAGTACCAGTTGGATTTGTGTGGCGTCCTCGATGGTGATTTCGCCGTCCTGATTATAGTCGGCATTGGCGGCTGCGGTGTCCGTCAGCGTGTGGAATTCCGCCAGATGCCGCTGTATCTGCGTGACGTCGTTGATGTCGACCGTGCCGTCCAGATTCGCGTCGCCGAGCAGTGTCGGCTTGATGTGCTTGACGGTGATCGCCTTGATGACGAAGGTGCCGCCCAGCTCGTCGTCCTCGTGTTCCTTGTACCAGTCCATCAGATCCTGCATTTTGCCGTTCTGTATCAAATAGCTGTCGCCGCGCTTGCTGTTGTTGAGGAACACATAGCCCGCGCTGTTTTGCAGCCATTCGCATACGCCGATCGAGCTGTATACTTCGGTGTATGTCGCGTCGACCGTGACCGCGATGCTGCCGTGCGTGTCGGGGAGATCATAGTCCTCGATGTCCGCGCACAGATAGCCCGCATAGCTGACGGTGCCGTCATACAGCCTTGTCCAGTGGCTTTGGTCGGCGTCGGGCGTGCTGTCCGCGCCGTCGGGGACGAAGTAGATGCTGTAGGAGGCGCCCACCGCATCGGATTTAAAGATCACCTTGTCGATCGCGTTGAACGCTTCGTCAAAGGTAAAGCGGTTGAGATAGGTAAGGACAGGCGCTTCCGGATATTGGAATTCGTAGGTCGCGCCGTAGATCTCGTTCTGTATCAGCTTTTGCCCGCCGTCCAGCGGTACGGCGCCCGTGATGGCGTAGGAGGGCTTGAATTTCGATCCGAAGAGATACACGTCCTCATAAGAGATCCAGAGGTATCCGCCCAAGCTGTTATAGTTGCCGTGGCTGTTCTTGATCAGCCATGCGCCGTTGTTCTCGGGCATCTGCGGAAAGTTTTCCCGCGGATAATCGTCATCCCAGCCGACCACCTCGATGGAGTGCCCGCTGTAGCCGCCCGTGTAGTTCTCGGGAAGGTAGTAGGAGAGTCTGTCGTCCGAGTAGTAGGCGTAGTTGATGCCGAAGGACGAGTAGACCCCGCCGTAATCCATGATGCATTGTTTGATGCGGTCGGGTCGGTTTTTGGTCAGGTATTCCACGGAGGTCACGCCGTATCGCGCCAGATCGAGCGGGATGGTGTCGCCCGTGTAGCTGCCGTTCAGCGAGACGTCGCCCGCGTCCGATTGCAGCACGCCGCCCTGCCACGAGCTGAGATAGCCGAGGGCGATATTGGGATAGCCGTCGCTGCCGATGTCGCGCTGCCAGCCGGTGCCGTCGCTGCGCGTGGTCGCCCAGAGATTCAGGTGATCGGTGGACATGTCCGCGACGTCATAGCCCAGCCGAAGGAGCATGGATTCCAGTGTAGCCATGCTCGCGTAAGCCCAGCAGCTTTGACCGTACTGGCTTTTGACGGAGGTCACAAAGCCCAAGTCACGTGAGCTGTAGGCGCGCGGCAGCCCGTCTCCCGTCGCGGGCGAGGCAGTCTCCGCACTGACAAAGGAGTCGTCGATCTGAGCCGCGCCGACGCCGATCATGCCGACGCTCAGTGTCAGCGTGCCGGCGAGGAAAGTGCAAAGGATTTTAGAGAAGGATCGTCTTTTCATATACAACCTCAAATGATGTTTGATTGATAATAATAAAAGTATAGCAAAAAAAACGGCGGATGTAAAGAATAATTCGCCGCTGCGGGGCATAATAAGCCTGTAAAATATTACATGGGGAGCGGTTTTGGATGCAATTGCGGACGGACTTGGCGATCGAGGCGCGTGAGCTGGCGGGCGAGCGGGTCGCGGGAGTGGACTATCACGAATATCGCGAGAATCAATTGAAGATCTCGCGCCTGACGGTCAAGAGCCAGCGGGCGAAGCAATTGTTAGGCAAGGACGTCGGCACCTATATCACGGTCGAGCTGCCCTCGCTGACGGATAATTTTACCGAGACCGACGAGCGCATTCGGACGATCGGCAGAGAGATTCGCCACCTGCTGCCGGTCAACGGGCTGCTGTTGGTGGCGGGGCTGGGTAACGAGGAGATCACGCCCGACTCGCTGGGACCGAAAACGGGGGCGCGGGTGCTGGCGACGCGACATATCACGGGTGAGCTGGCGCGCGCGACGGGCTTGGACAGGCTGCGTCCCGTCGCGGTAATGAACACGGGCGTGACGGGGCAGACGGGCATCGAAACGGGCGAGTATATCCTCAGCGTCGTCAAGCGGATCCGACCCAATGCGGTCATCGCCGTCGACGCGCTCGCGTCCCGCCGCATTGAGCGGCTCGGGCGCACCGTACAGATCAGCGACGCGGGCATATCGCCGGGCGCGGGCGTGGGCAATCACCGCACGCGCATCGACCGCGAGACCATCGGCGTCCCGGTGATCGCGATCGGCGTGCCGACCGTGGTGGATGCGCAGACCTTTGCGAATGATTTGCTGGGCGACGGCTTGGCGGCGCGCAGCGCCTGCCGGAAGCGGGATGACCGTCAGATGATCGTCATTCCCCGTGAGATCGACCTGCTGACCGAGCGCGCCGCGCGGCTGCTCGGATTTTCACTCAACGCCGCCATGCAAAACGAATTCGACCTCAAAGACCTAGTCTCCCTCATGTAGCTACGGCTGTAGCAGCAATCCGCGCGTGAAGGGTTAGGTTGGACGGAAAGATTACTATCTCGCGCTATAACGCTCGCTACGGCTGTAGCAGCAGTCCACGCGTGAAGGGTTAGGCTGGACGGCAACCGTCAATTCCCGCGCTATAACGCGGGCTTATAACCTAACCATACGCACAAACGTCGCACGCGTGGAGAAAGCGCCCACCGGCGCCGGTATTTTTCTTTTGGGACCTGCATATGATGGAATAAGCAGGTGATGATGTGAAATTCAAAGGAAAATTCTTTAAAGGAACCAAAATTGCGGTTTCTCTTATCTTGGTCGTCGTGGCGGTCGTCTGTGTGATCGCGCGGCTGCCGCAGGTTTTCAGCGACAGAGACACCGCCTTGGCTGCGGCGGCGTTCACGCTGACCGACGGCAAGGTCTATGCCGAGAGCGGCACCGAGCCGGCAGCGACCGGGCTTGTGCAGGAGACCCGACCCGCGGAACGGGCAGTCACCGAGCCGACCATGCCGTCTGCCCCGCGCGACAAGAGCGGCTACTACGACAGCTTCGGCGATCACGACGGCGAGGAACGCTGCAGCGTCGCCGAAAAAACCGTTCAGCCGCAGGGAGACGAGGTGGACGGCTGCTTTGTGACGAACATGACGGGGCTGGACGTCGACTTTATGCAGCTGCTCCGTTCGCCGCTCACCTTTCAGATCAAGCGCGACGCGGACACGCCGCAGGTGCTGATCTACCACACCCACACAAGCGAAGCCTATCTCGACGAGGACGTCGACTTTTTTTATGAGTCCTACGAGTCCCGCACCTCCAATACCCGTTTCAACGTCGTGGCGACGGGCGACGCCATCGCCGCCGTCCTCGAGAAAAACGGGATCAAGACCCTGCACGACACCACCGTGCACGACGCGACCTACAACGGCTCCTATGACCGCAGCGCCCGCACCGTGCAGCAGGACATGAAGCGATACCCCTCCGTCAAGGTGGCGCTCGACATCCACCGCGACGCGCTCGGCACCGAGGACTGCAAGATCAAGACCGTCTTTGAGCACAACGGCAGAAAGGCGGCGCAGATCATGATTCTCGCGGGCTGTGATCCCGACAACGAGCGCGGCTTCGATCATTGGCGCAGCAATCTCAACTTTGCGCTCAAGCTCCAGCACACCGCCGAAAAGCTCTATCCGGGCATGACGCGCCCGCTGGATTTCGGCTGCTTCGCCTATAACGAGTACCTTTGCGACGGCTCGCTGCTGATCGAGGTCGGCACCGACGCCAACTCTGTCGACGAGGCGACCTATACGGGACAACTGCTCGCGGACGTACTGGCGCGAGTTTTGTAAGAATTGCCGAAAAGAAATGGCTTGCATTATGCGACAGTATTTGATATAATACATGTAATTATGCTATGGATGGTCCCGAGGGTATCGATATGATGAAAAAATGGATCCGGATACTGTTACCTGTTTTTGCGGCGGTTCTCGCCGTGAGTTCCGTCGCCGTACTGCCTGCGGGCGCGGCGGCGTCCCAACGTGTGCAAAAAGCCGATCTCATCAGCGAAATCAACGAGATCTTCGGCGCAGGCAGTGAGGAGTCGGAGGAAGAAACCGATCCTCAGGAGGAGACCGAGCCCGATTACACCGAGCCGGAGGAGACGGAGCCTGAATGGACCGAACCCGAATGGACGGAGCCCGAGGAGGACTACGGCGCCTATGAGGAAGAGGAGACCGTCGACCCGTGGGATGAATATGCCCAGCTGGCGGACGACGCCGAGGAGCCGACGGGCATCAATTCCGTCAAAATGGACAAGTCCGTCAGCAACAAAACCTATTCCACCGACTACACCGCGGGCATCGTCTCGTGGATCTGCGTCGGCGTAGGCTTGATCGTGGTGCTGGTCATGCTGGTGTCCACCAAGCTCTCGGGCAGAAGCATATGACGGCAGGGCAGATCGGCGGCGTATCGCTGCCCTCCAAGGCGCTGCTGGCGCCGATGGCGGGCGTGTCCGACCGCGCCTACCGCGAGCTCTGCATGCAGATGGGCGCAGGCTATTGCGTCAGCGAAATGGTCAGCTCCAAGGCGCTGTCCTTCGGCAGCAAAAAGAGCGAGGAGCTGATGGACATCTCCGCGCAGGAGCGCCCCTGCGGCATCCAGATCTTCGGCGACGACCCGTCCTGCATGGCGGAGGCGGCGCTGAGCGCCATGAAAAATCATCCCGACATCATCGACATCAACATGGGCTGTCCCGCCCCGAAGATCAGCGGCAACGGCAGCGGCAGCGCGCTGATGAAGCAGCCGGAGCGCTGCGGCGCGATCACCGAGGCGGTGGTCAGAGCCGTCGACGTGCCCGTCACGGTCAAGATCCGCAAGGGCTGGGACGATGGCATGGTCAATGCCGTCGAGGTCGCCAAAATCTGTGAGCAGGCGGGCGCTGCGGCGATCACCGTGCACGGCAGGACCCGTCAGCAATACTACAAGCCGCCCGTCGACTACGAGATCATCCGCAAGGTCAAGCAGAGCGTGCGCATCCCCGTCATCGCCAACGGCGACATCGACAGCGCCAAAAAAGCGCGTCAGGTGCTCGACTTCACGGGCGCGGACTTTGTGATGATCGGCAGGGCGAGCATGGGGAACCCGTGGATCTTTTCACAGATCAACAGCTTTCTCCGAAACCCCTGCGAGCCGCTGTACGAGCCGACCTTAGAGGAAAAGCTCGACGTCATGGTCGCCCATGTGGCGAAAATGGTCGAATACAAGGGCGAATACATCGCGCTGCGTCAGGCGCGCAAGCTCGTCGCCGGCTACTTCAAGGGGATCCGCGGCGCGGCAGCTTTGCGCAACGACGCGGGCAGGATCGAGACCATGGATGATTTGATTCGATTAAAGAATAAAGCCTTACATATACATTAATATATCATCAAGCACAAAAATCAAGTACAAAAAAGGGGAAAAGAAAATGAGTGAATTAACCAACATCGCTTCTTTGGAGTATCTCAAGGAGTATGACCCCGCCGTCGGCGAGGCGATGGACAAGGAACTGAAAAGACAGCGCAGAAACCTCGAGCTGATCGCCAGCGAAAACATTGTCACTCCCGCCGTGATGGCGGCGATGGGCAGCCACCTCACCAACAAATACGCCGAGGGCTATCCCGGCAAGCGCTACTACGGCGGCTGCGAATGCGTCGACATCGTCGAGGAGATCGCCCGTCAGCGCGCCTGCGAGCTGTTCGGCGCAGAGCATGCCAATGTGCAGCCCCATTCGGGCGCTCAGGCGAACATGGCGGTCTATTTTGCCATGCTCAACCCCGGCGACACCGTCATGGGCATGAACCTCAACGAGGGCGGACACCTGACCCACGGCTCGCCCGTCAACATGTCCGGCAAATACTTCAACTTTGTACCCTACGGCGTGGACAGCGTCACCCACCGCATCGATTACGACAAGGTGCTCGAGATCGCCAAGGAATGCAAGCCCAAGCTGATCGTCGCGGGCGCGTCCGCCTATCCCCGCATCATCGACTTCCCGCGCCTCAGAGCGATCGCGGACGAGGTCGGCGCGTATCTGATGGTCGACATGGCGCACATCGCGGGCTTGGTCGCCGCGGGCGTTCATCCCAACCCCGTGCCCTACTGCGAGTTCGTCACCACCACCACCCACAAGACCCTGCGCGGTCCCAGAGGCGGCATGATCCTCTGCCGCGAGGAATTTGCCAAGGCGATCGACAAGGCGATCTTCCCCGGCACACAGGGCGGCCCGCTGATGCACACGATCGCTGCCAAGGCAGTCTGCTTCGGCGAAGCGCTCAAGCCCGAGTTCAAGGAATACGGCAGAAGGATCGTCGAGAACTGCAAGGCGCTGGCGGACGGTCTGCTCAAGCGCGGCTGCAAGCTCGTTTCGGGCGGCACCGACAACCATGTGCTGCTGCTCGATCTGCGTGACTCCGATGTCACGGGCAAGGAGCTGGAGGCGCGTCTCGACGACTGCTACATCACGGTCAACAAGAACACCATCCCCGGCGAGCCCCGCTCTCCGTTCGTCACCAGCGGCGTGCGCATCGGCACCGCGGCTGTCACCACCCGCGGACTGGGCGTAGAGGAGATGGATCTGATCGCCGAGTACATCACCATGGTGCTCAACGACTACGAAAACAGCAAGGAGACTGTCAGAGCCGGCGTGGAAGCCATCTGCAAAAAGTATCCGCTTTACGAATAAAATAATGATGAAAGGGCTATCGTGCGATAGCCCTTTTGAAGTAGAAAAACCGCTGCGCTGCATACGCGGCAAAGGAGGAGATCAAGATGAAAAAACCGCTTGCCGACCGCTTTCGGCCCCGGTCGCTCGACGACATCGTGGGACAGCGGCACCTGCTTGCCGAGGACAAGCCGCTGCGCCGCATCATCGAGAGCGGCGACATCCCCAATTTGATATTTTACGGCCCCTCGGGCGTGGGCAAGACGACGCTCGCCGCCTATATCGCGAACAAGACCAACAAGACCCTGCGCAGGCTCAACGGCACCACCGCCTCCACCGCCGACATCAAGGAGATCGTCTCCCAGCTCGGCACCTTTTCGGGGCTCAACGGGATCCTGCTCTATCTGGACGAGATCCAGTATTTCAACAAGAAGCAGCAGCAGACGCTGCTCGAATACATCGAAAACGGCAGCATCACCCTGATCGCCTCCACGACCGAGAACCCGTATTTTTATGTATACAACGCCATCCTCAGCCGCTCTACGGTCTTTGAGTTCAAGCCGGTGGAGCCGGAGGAGGTCGAGCGGGCGGTGCTGCGCGCGGCAAGGCTGCTGAGTGAGGAACAGCACTTGCAGATCGAGCTGCCGCAGGAATGCGCGCACAAGATCGCCGTCGGCTGCGGCGGCGACGTGCGCAAGGCGATGAACACGGTGGAGCTCTCGGTCACGGCAGCCGAGCGCGACGGCGACAGGCGGATCATCACCTCCGAGATCGTCGAAGCGCTGGTGCAGCGCAGCGCCATGCGCTATGACCGCGAGGGCGACGAGCATTATGACATCGTCTCCGCCTATCAGAAGAGCATGCGCGGCAGCGATCCCGACGCGGCGCTCCATTACCTTGCGCGGCTGCTCGAGGCGGGCGATCTGCCCTCGGCGTGCCGCCGCCTGATGGTCTGCGCCTGTGAGGATGTGGGGCTTGCCTACCCGCAGATCATCCCGATCGTCAAGTCCTGCGTCGATATCGCGCAGGCGGTGGGGCTGCCCGAGGCGCGCATCCCGCTCGCCGACGCGGTGATCCTGGTCGCCAACGCGCCGAAATCCAACTCGGGCGAGCAGGCGATCGACGCGGCGCTGGCGGATATCCGCCGCGGCAACACCGGACCCATCCCGCGTCAGCTGCAAAACAAGCATTACGACGGCGCCGACAACCCCGACAAGGGACAGCACTACCGCTATCCCCACGACTACCCCAACCACTACACGCCCCAGCAATACCTGCCCGACGCCGTCAGGGACAGCGTCTACTACCATTTCGGCGACAACAAGAACGAGCAGGCGTTTAAGGCATATTGGGACAATATCAAACCCCGCAGGTGATAGGATGAAGCTGTTGATCGCGGATCTGGTGACAGAACTTGACCCGCAATACGAAGAGACCAAAATGCTGGCGGCGCCCTTTCTCTATGAAGGCGACCGCCCCGTCGATATTTTCCTTGAGGTGACGCAGGAGTACCTCGAGGATCTGATGCGCCGCGCCGCCCCGGGCTGCACGGTCGGACAGATGGAAAATTTCGCGTTCAGCCAGCAGTTCAACCGCCGCGCCATCCGCTTCGGCGTCATGCTGGTGCATGCCTCGGCGTTGGTCATTGACGGCAAGGCATATCTGTTTTCCGCCGACTCGGGCGTCGGCAAGTCCACCCACACCCGCCTGTGGCTGAAGGCCTTCGGCGACCGGGTGCATATCCTCAACGACGACAAACCCGTAGTGCGCCTGTACGACGACCGGGTGCTCGTCTGCGGCACACCCTTTGACGGCGGCAGCGGGATCGCCCGAAACGAGACCTGCCCGCTGGGCGCGATCGTCTTTCTTGAGCGCGGAGAAACGAACGCCGTGCGCGTGCCGGACAACAAGGAGATCATCCAAAAGCTGTACTTCCAGACCGCGCACATGGTCAGCGCCGCTTTGGCGGACAAGATGCTCGACAATTTCTCGCGGCTGCTCGCGCTGACGCGGTTCTATGTCCTGACCTGCAATCAAGAGAGCGACGCGGCGCTGACCGCCTATCGGTCGATCGTTTGAGCGAACACCGTCTCGACCGCCTTGCTGCAGCAGGCGGGCGAGTAGCGGAAGCGGTCGATATGCGCGGCGCCGGAAAAATAGCGCGGCGGCGAGGGCTTGCACCGCTCGTCGAAGGTGTCGATGATGATGAGCTTGATCTTCATTTTTTCGGGGATGATGCTCTTGATGTAGACGCTCGCCTGCTGCCCGACGCGCACGCCCTCGCGGCTCTCGGCGAGTCCCGCCAGATTCGGCGTCAGCTCGATGAACGCGCCGTAGTTTTCCACGCTGCGCACGATGCCCGCGACGGTCTCTCCCGCCGAGAAGGCTGCCGCGTTTTCCTCCCATGTGCCCAGCAGTTCCTTGTGACTGAGGCTGATCCTGCCGTTTTCGATCGACTTGATGACCGCGCGGATATCCATGCCGGGTGCAAAGCGCTCGCGCGGGTGCTCGATGCGCGACACGGAGATCGCGTCGATGGGCAACAGCGCGGGAATGCCGCAGCCGACGTCGGCAAATGCGCCGAAGTTTTCCAGATGGGTGATTGCGGCGTCCACCACGTCGCCGCTGCCGAGCGCGGACAGATAGTTGTCCCGGCATCTTTGCTGGGCGTCGGCGCGCGACAGCAGGGCATAGGGCTCGCCGTTTTCGTCCGTCTCAATGGCGGTGACGGTGAAGCAGACGGGGCGGTTGACGCGCGAGATCACGGCGATGTCGCGCACGCTGCCGTCGCGCATGCCCAAGGCGCCCTCCTCGCGCGGGATCACGCCGCGCATGCAGCCCAGCTCGACCAGCAGGTTGTGCGCGCTGTCACAGAGCACGGCGCGCGCTTCCAGGATCGTGCCGCGGTGCATCGCCTCCTCCAACAGCCGCGGCGAGCGGATGATCGCGCGGTTCTCCGGTGTGTGGATCAACTTTCCTTCGGGCAAATAGTCTGACATTTGAAAACCTCCGTGAGTTAACTTTCTCTCAGGACAGTGTATGAGCGGAAAAACAGAGATATGATTCCCCGTCCGTTTGACATGTTGCATAAAATATGCTATCATACAAACGGACTTTTATCTTTTTCAGGAGGTGAGCGCTTTGAGCCATCGTCCCATTGTCGCCCTGATGTACGATTTCGACCGCACGCTCTGCACCAAGGACATGCAGGATTACAGCTTTATCCCGAGTCTCGGGATGACCGAGGCGGAATTCTGGTCGACCACCAACGAGATGTGGCAGCGCGAGCATATGGACTCGGTGCTCGCCTATATGTACGCAATGGTGAAGATCTCCAAGGACAAGGGCATCCCGCTGCTGCGTGAGACGCTGGTCTCCATGGGCAGGAACGTCGAGCTGTTTGAGGGCGTGGAAAGCTGGTTTGAGCGCATCAACGCCTTCGGCAGGGACTGCGGCGTGCGCATCGAGCACTATGTCATCTCCTCCGGCATGCGCGAGATCATCGAGGGCACCTCCATCAGCGGCAGCTTCAAGAGCATATTTGCCTGCGAGTTCCTCTACGATGAAAACGGCGGCGCCGTCTGGCCGAAAACCGACGTCAACTACACCAACAAGACCCAGTTCGTCTACCGCATCAACAAGGGCGTGCTCGATATCGCCAACGACCTCGACCTCAACCGCTCCATGCCGGAGGACGACAAGCGCGTCCCGTTTACCAATATGATCTATATCGGCGACGGTCTCTCCGACGTGCCGTGCATGAAGATGATGAAGGCATACGGCGGCTATTCCATCGCGGTCTATCAGAAGCGCGACAGCAAGGTGGAGGAGCTGCTGAAAAAGGACAGGGTGGATTTTATCTATCCCGCCGACTACCGAGAGGGCACGGGACTGGACGTCACGGTCAAGAACATCATCCGCAAGATGGCGGTGTGCGATCTGTTAGAGCGCGAAAACAGCCGACAGCTGCGTGAGCTGCACGATTCATAACAGGAAAACAGGGTTCGGTTTTAGCCGAACCCTGTTTTGTCAGTCATAGTACTGCGCGACGTTTTGCAGTTTTTTCTTTGCCGCCTTGATGTGGCGCGAGACCGTGGATTTGTGCAGACCGAGGTGAGAAGCGATATCCTTCTGCTTTTCTCCTTCCAGCCAGTACGCGGTGGCGCAGATGCGCTGCATGTCCGTCAGCTCATTCGCGATCAGCATTTTCAGAAAGACAGCTTTGCGCTTTAGCTCACTGCGATTGCTGTCCGTGCCGTCTTTTATTTGGTGAAGTGAGAAGTAATCGGTGTTTTTATCGTCCAGATGGACCATCCTGACCCTCATCAAGCAACCCCCCGGTGACGCTCCGACAGGTGCCGGGCGATGCGCAGGCATTCGTTGCGGCGGTTTCTATAGTAGATGATCTTATCGGCGAGCTCTTTTTTTTCGGTTTTGCTTCCGCTCATGCGCCTCTGCTTCAGGCGCAGCATCATCATATTCATTTCCTCGGCAGTTTTTTCGTATTCATGTGACCATTCCAGATAATTCATTTGTTTTCCTTTCGTTCAACTCATCGGTGTATGTGCGTGTGCGAGGTGGGGCGAACCCCGCAGGATAACTCCTTGATTCTATTATATCACATTATTTCGAAAAATGCAAACGCTTGTTCGAACTTTTTGCAAAAAAGCGCAAAAAAAGCAGCATTGGGCGATAGTCAGGACAATGCGCAAAGCAGAATAAAAAATCAGTGAGAGCACAGCAAGAGGGCGACGTGGAAAAAACGTAGATTTCATGCGGATAAGCGGAAAATTGAAGCAATAAAAGCTTATGAAAGCACAATAATACATCATAAAAACCGCTGTAATAGGAATGAATATTTTGTAACATTTGTCAAAAGGCAAAAAGCGGAAAAGAGAAAAAACCGACTAATCAGGGGGTTTTTGAGGATTTGCAAAAAAATAGTACACAAAGATTGTCGAAAAATATTGTGCAAATTGTCATTTCGCATGTAAAGATAGGACAAATCCGTCGAAATGCCCTTGAAAAAGGGCAGTATTCGTGGTATAATTTACAAAAAGAAACGGGACACCACAAGATGTTGTGTATCCGCTTCTGCCAAATTCGGAAAAATGAAATGCGTTCTGGAGCATTCATTTTCATAAAACACACAATCGCGAAACGGGCTGCCATCAGGCAGCCCGTTTTGCATGTCGCGCACACTTCTCGGTTTCCCGCATAGGATAGCGTATAAAGTCTATCAAATGCGGGTGTTTTTATGAACCAACCAACCATCAAAACCTTTGGCATTATCGGCGGCGACAAGCGGCAGCTTTTTCTGGCGGAGTCGCTGCTCTCGGACGGCTATCAGGTCATCCTCGCGGGCTTCGGCAAGCTGCGCGAGAAAGGCTTCGACAATCTTTCGGGCGTGGAGGCAGCGGTGCTCTACAGCGACGCGGTCATCCTGCCCCTGCCGAGCGTGCGCGCCGACAAGAGCATCAACGCGCCGCTGGCGACGCGCAGCATCTTCTTTTCCGAGAGCGAGCAGGAATCGCTCTGTGAAAAGCCGGTTTTTGCCGCCATGCGCGACCGACTGCTGCGCGCCTATCCCAAGCTGGAAGGCGCGGCGGTGTATGATTACGCCGCGCGCGACGACTTTGCGATCCTCAATGCGGTACCTACCGCCGAGGGTGCCGTCGAGCTTGCCATGAGCGCCTACGAGGGCACGATCTTCGGCAGCCGCTCGCTGGTGGTGGGCTTTGGCAGGATCGGCAAGCTGCTCGCCAAAATGCTGTCATCCCTCGGCTCCGAGGTCACGGTCTGCGCGCGCAAGCCCGCCGACTTCGCCTATATCGAGGCGCTGGGCTACCGCGCCAAGAACACACAGACGCTGTCCTTCGCCTGCGGCTACGACCTGATCTTCAATACCGTGCCCGCGCTGATCTTTGACGAGAAGCTGCTGCGCAATACCGATAAGACCGCGCTGCTGATAGACCTTGCTTCCCTTCCGGGAGGCGTGGATTTTGAGAGCGCCCGCACCCTCGGCATCGACGCCCGCCGTGCGCTGGCGCTGCCGGGCAAGTGCGCGCCGAAATCCGCGGGAGAAATCATCAAAAAAACTGTTTTTTCAATCATAGAGGAGGTAAAACGGTGACAAAAGCAACCATAGGATTTGCCATGTGCGGTTCCTTTTGCACCTTTTCAAAGGCATTTGAACAGATGGAGGCGCTGGTGCGCGCAGGGTACGAGGTCATCCCCATCATGTCACAGAACGCCTGCACCACGGACACGCGCTTCGGCGCGGCGAAGGACATGGTGCAGCGCGCCGAAGCCATCGCGGGCAGGCGGGCGCTGTGCACCTCGGTGGAGACCGAGCCGATCGGTCCCCGCGATATGTGCGACCTGCTGATCATCGCGCCCTGCACGGGCAACACGCTGGCAAAGCTCGCGCTCGGCGTGACGGATACCTCTGTCACCATGGCGGCAAAGTCGCACCTGCGCGTGCTCAAGCCCGTTCTGCTGTGTCCCGCGACCAACGACGCGCTCGGCGCGTCCGCACAGAACATCGGGCGCTTGCTCAACACCAAGAACATCTACTTCGTCCCCATGCGGCAGGACGACCCCGAGAAAAAGCCCTGCTCGCTCGTGGCGGATTTCGACAGCATCCCCTCCTGCGCCGAAGCGGCGCTGGAGGGCAGGCAAATACAGCCGGTGTTTCGCTGACCGGCATGCGTTCGGGGTCGGCTCAAACCGAAATGTGCCGGCCCCGGCGCGCTGTGACCGGATATTTCTGCGATACGCGTGACGAATTGTAAATTATCTATTGCCCCCGACGTTTTTTTGTGCTAAAATGTTCCTGTAGTAAACAATATAGGAGCAAGTCATGGAAGAAAACCTGAAATTTTTACTGTCCGCATCGGGCTTTGAGCTGGAGCGCGTCAAGACCGCGCTGGCGGACAACGGCATCCCCAACGACAGCAAGCCGCAGAAGCGCAGTTACTCCGCCAAGGCGGTCACGGGCGTCGACAATTCCGAGCAGGACATCTATGTCGCCGAGAGCGACTATGAAAAGGCGTATGACCTGTGCGTCGGCATCGGCGCCATCCGCATCGAGGGAGAAGAAACCACCATCCTCGAGGACACGGACAAGCCCGCTGAAGAGGAATTCGAAGAGATGTCCCCGCAAAAGCGCACGGCGGTGCGGATCGTTTCCGCGATCCTGTTCATCCTGATCGCCGCCGCGGTGATCTTCGGCGTCGATTCCATCACGGGATGGATCAAAGGTCTGTTTGGATAATATCATACCATAGATAGGAGCATATCGTCATGAACATTGAAACCAAATGCCTGCACACAGGCTACGAGCCGCAGAACGGCGAACCCCGTCAGCTGCCCATCTACCAGAGCACCACATGGAAGTACGCTTCCTCCGACGACATGGGCAAGCTGTTTGACTTAGAGGCGAGCGGCTATTTCTATACCCGCCTGCAAAACCCCACCAACGACGCCGTCGCGGCAAAGCTCGCCGCGCTTGAGGGCGGCGTTGCCGGCATGCTGACCTCCAGCGGACAGGCGGCGAACTTCTTCGCGCTGTTCAATATCTGCGAGACAGGCAGCCACATCGTCGCGTCGTCGGCGATCTACGGCGGCACCTACAACCTTCTGGGCGTCACCATGAAGAAGATGGGCATCGACGTGACCTTTGTCGATCAGACCCTTCCCGAGGAGGAGCTGCAAAAGGCGTTCCGCCCCAACACCCGCGCGGTGTTCGGCGAGACCGTCACCAACCCGACCGTCACCGTGCTCGATATCGAGAAATTTGCGCGTCTGGCGCATCGCAACGGCGTGCCGCTGATCGTGGACAACACCTTTGCCACGCCCGTCAAATGCCGCCCGATCGAGTTCGGCGCGGACATCGTCACACACTCCACCACGAAATACATGGACGGTCACGCCATCGGCGTCGGCGGCGCGATTGTCGACAGCGGCAACTTTGACTGGATGGCGCACGCCGATAAATATCCCGGCATGACCACGCCCGACGAGAGCTATCACGGCTTGGTATACGCCGAGAAGTTCGGCAAGCTCGGCTATATCACGAAGGCGACCTCGCAGCTCATGCGCGACCTCGGCTCGATCCAGTCGCCGATGAACGCGTTCTATCTCAACAACGGCTTGGAGAGCCTGCATGTCCGCATGGACCGCCACTGCGAGAACGCGCTGAAGATCGCGCGCTTCTTGAAGGCGCAGGACAAGGTCGCGTGGATCCACTATCCCAACCTCGAGGGCGACGACTACTACGAGCTGGCGCAGAAATACCTGCCGAACGGCTCCTGCGGCGTGATCGCCTTTGCCGTCAAGGGCGGCAGAGACGCGGCGATCCGCTTTATGGACAGTCTCAAGCTGATGATCATCGCGACCCATGTCGCGGACGCGCGCACCTGTCTGCTCCATCCCGCCAGCCACACCCACCGCCAGCTCTCCGAGGAGCAGCTGCTCGACGCGGGCATCGCGCCCGACCTGATCCGTCTGTCGGTCGGCTTGGAGAACGCCGACGACCTGATCGCCGATCTGCAGCAGGCGCTGGATAAAATTTAATCATCAAATAAGCTTCTGCATCAGAATCCATCAATCATCAACGGAGGTTTCGCTATGAGCGCTTTTGTTTCTGCTATCATTGTCGCCGCGGGCGGCTCAACACGCATGGGCACATCCGACAGCAAGCAGTTTATTCCGCTGCTGGGAAAGCCCGCCATCGAATACACACTGCGCGCCTTTGAGAGCTGCGCGCTCATCAGCGAGATCGTCGTTGTCTGCCGCGCACAGGACAGCGACCGCATCAAGGCGCTGGTGCGCGACTGCCGCTTCGATAAGGTCAACGCGGTGACCGCGGGCGGCGACTGCCGTGCGCAGAGCGTGCAAAACGGCATTTCTGCCGCCGACCCGCGCACGCAGTACTACGCGATACACGACGGCGCGCGTCCGCTGGTCACGCCCGAGGACATCGCCAAGGTCGTGGAGGCGGCGTTTGAGACGGGCGCGGCGACGCTGGGCACAGCCGTCACCGACACCATCAAATTCGCCGACGCCGACAACGTCATCACCTCCACCCCTGACCGCGCATCGCTGCGCGCGGTGCAGACGCCGCAGGTCTTTGAAAAGGAGCTGTACGCCTTCGCCTTGTCCGATGCCTCCGATTGGGAGACCGTCACCGACGACTGCGCGCTGATCGAGCAGATGGGCGGCGAGGTGCAGATCATCATGGGCAGCCCGGAGAACATCAAGCTCACTACCCCGCTCGACGTGATCTTTGCCGAGGGCATCCTGAGCAAGAGGGCGCAGGCATGATGCGGATCGGGCACGGTTATGACGTGCACCGCTTTGCGCCGGACAGAAAGCTGATCCTCGGCGGGGTGGAGATCCCCTATGCGCTCGGTCTGCTGGGACACTCCGACGCGGACGTGCTGGCGCATGCGATCATGGATGCGCTGCTGGGCGCAGCCGCGCTGGGCGATATCGGACAGCATTTTCCCGATACTGACGAGGCGTACCGCGGAGCGGACAGCATGCTGCTTTTGCGCGAGGTGTGCCGCATCCTCGGCGAACACGGCTTTGGGATCGGCAACATCGACGCGACGGTCATCGCACAGCAGCCGAAGCTCAAGGATTATATCGTCAGCATGCGCGAGACGATCGCCGAAAACTGCGGCATCGATGTGTCTTCGGTCAGCGTCAAGGCGACCACCGAGGAAAGGCTCGGCTTCACCGGCAGACTGGAGGGCATTTCCGCGCATGCCGTATGCCTGATCATCGCCGCGTAACGGCTTGACCCGATCACCGAAAAGGTGTACAATAACTATTGATCTATTATTATATGAAATAAGGGGCGAACAACAATGAACAACTGCGTATTTTGCGGTATCGCGGACGGCACCATCCCGTCCCGCAAGGTGTATGAGGACGAGCTGATCCTCGCTTTCTATGACTTGGAGCCGCAGGCTGCGGTGCATGTGCTGGTGATTCCCAAGCAGCACATCACCTCCGCCGATGATGTCAACGAAACCAACAGCGGCGTGATCGCGCGTATCTTCGAAAAGATCCCCGAGATCGCACAGAAGCTCGGCTTGAAGGACGGCTACCGCATCGTCACCAACTGCGGTCAGCACGGCTGCCAGAGCGTCAAGCACATGCATTTCCACCTGCTCGGCGGCGAACAGCTCGGCGGCAGAATGGTGTAACGGAGGGACAGCGCATGGATACATATAAAATCAACATCGCGGGCGTGGAACGCGACCTGATCAAATACCCCGTCAGTGACAAGCTCGACATCGCCGCCTTCATCATGTTCGGCGACGTAGAGGTCACCGAGAAAGCGGCTGCCGCGCTGCTGGCGCGCTGCCCGGAGCACGACGTCGTCGTGTCCGCCGAGGCAAAGGGCATCCCGCTCTGCTATGAAATGGCGCGTCAGGGCTGCCGCGAGTACGTCATCGCCCGCAAGAGCGTCAAGGTGTATATGCGCAACTGTGTCGAGGTGGCGGTCAATTCCATCACCACCGCGGAGGTGCAGCGCCTGTATCTGGGAGATACCGACGCCGCATTCCTCAAGGGCAAGCGCGTGCTGATCGTGGACGACGTGATCTCCACGGGCGAGAGCCTCGCCGCACTGGAGCAGCTTTTGAACAAGATCGGCGTCAACGTGGTCGGCAAGGCGTGCGTGCTCGCCGAGGGCGACGCGAAGGATCGCGACGACATCATCTTCCTCGAGCCGCTGCCCGTATTCCCGAAATAATCATCCGCAACAGGGCTTGGCAAACACCGGGCCCTGATTTATTATGTAATCGAGGTTCTTTTATGCCGCTGATCACAGAGACAGAATTAAAAAAACAAATCAAAAACCGCAGCTTTTCGCCGATCTATGTCCTTTTCGGCAGCGAGCAGCTCTATGTCCGCCAATACACCAAGCTCCTGTGTGAGGCAGTGGCGGGAAAGACGCCCTCGGACTTCAATTTTCACCGCTTCGGCGGCGAGGTCGATCTCGATACGCTCGCCTCAGCGATCGGCGTGGTGCCGTTCATGAGCGAGTACAACTGCGTGCTGGTGACGGATATTTTTCTCGATACGCTCACTGCCGACGACCTCGAAAAGTTCAAGGCGATCTGCAAGATGAAAGCGGAGGGCACCGTCCTGATTGTCTCCATGCCGTCCTATGTGCCCAAGCGCAACGCCAAGGCGTGGGAAGCGATCCAGAAGCGCGCCCAAAAGGACGGCTCCGTCATCAAATTTGAGCAGCCAGACGACAACAAGCTCGAAAAATACATCGGCAAGTGGGTGAATCAACAGGGTAAATTCATCTCGCGCCTGAACGCGTCCCATCTGATCAAGCTCTGCGGCAAGGACATGACCCGCCTGAAAAACGAGGTGGACAAGCTTTGCGCCTACACCTCCGGAGAAGAGATCTCGATGGATGCAATCGACCTGCTGGTGGCGCAGACCTTGGAGGCGAAGATCTTCAGCCTGTCCGACCAAGTGCTGGCGGGCAGGGGCGACGACGCGTTCCGGACGCTGCAGCAGCTCTTTTATCAGAAGGAGGAGCCGGTGATGATGCTCTATGTGCTGTCGAACGCCTTCACCGACGCCTACCGCGTGCGCGTCGCCGACGAAAGCGGCGTGCCGCTCAAAACGCTTGCGGAGGATTTTGCCTACGGCAAGCGCACCTTTGCGCTGGAGCGGGCAAGGCGCTCCACCAAGAACGTCAGCACCGAGGCGCTGCGGCGCTGTCTCGATGTGCTGAGCGAGGCGGACAACAAGATGAAGTCCGTCAAGATCAACGAGCGGTTGTTTTTGGAGCAATTGATCGCGCAGCTGTTGCTGCTGGCAAAGGAGGGCAAACGGTGATGCTGACGATTCGCGAGGCGATCATCGTCGAGGGGCGGTATGATAAGATCAAGCTCAGCGGGCTGGTCAACGCGCCCATCATCGAGACGGGCGGGTTCCGGGTGTTCTCGGACAGGGAAAAGCAGTCGCTGATCCGCCAAATTGCCGAGAAGCGCGGGATCCTCGTGCTGACCGACAGCGACGGCGCGGGCTTTGTGATACGAAATTTTCTGCGCGGCGTCGTGCCCAAGGAGCAGATGAAGCACTGCTATATCCCGCAGATCGCGGGCAAGGAGCGCCGCAAGGCGAAGGAGAGCAAGGAGGGCCTGCTGGGTGTGGAGGGCGTGACCGATGAAGTCATCCTCGACGCCATCCGCAAGAGCGGCGCGGTGATCGTCGGTGAGGAGCCCCTGCAACGGCACGAGATCACCAAGGCGGATCTCTGCCTGATGGGGCTTTCGGGCGGGGAGAACGCCGCCCGCCGCCGTCAGGCTTTGTTGAAAAAGCTGGACCTGCCGACCTACCTTTCCGCCAACGCCATGCTCACGGCGCTGAATTGTTTATATTCCAAAGAAGAATTATCTGAGATGCTTTCCGAATGTGAGAGCGACTAGCGTCCCTCGTAGCGCTTCCGCAGCAGCTTGAGCGCCTTTGTCTCGATGCGGCTGACGTAGGAGCGGCTGATGCCCAAGCGCTGCGCCACCTGCTTTTGGGTCATCGGATCCTGACCGTTCAGCCCGTAACGCAGCACGATCACGGTTTGCTCACGCTCGCTGAGCGCCTCACGGATAAACCGTCCGAGCTTCTGCGCGTTGAGCTTGCGGTCGAGGTCGTCGAGGATGTGATCGTCCACCGCCATGATGTCCATCAGCGTCAGCGGATTGCCGTCCTTGTCGGTGTCGATGGTCTCGTTGAGCGACACATCCTGCGCGCTTTTCTTCGCGGCGCGGAAGTACATGAGGATCTCGTTTTCAATGCAGCGGCTGGCATAGGAGCTGAGACGGATGTTTTTGTCGGGATTGAAGGTGTCGATCGCCTTGATCAGCCCGATGGTGCCGATGGACACCAGATCGTCCTGCTCATTTTGCCTGCCGTAGTATTTTTTAATGATGTGCGCGACGAGCCGCAGGTTGTGCTCGACCAGGAGCCTGCGCGCGTGCGCGTCGCCTTCCTTCATTTTCAGAAGGTATTCGCGTTCCTTTTTCTCCGACAGCGGCTTCGGGAACTGGCCGCCGCCGCAGACGTGCAGGATAAAGAAACAGACGTATTGTCCCAAAAGGGAGATGAGGTTCAACATAAGCTCCGCCTCCGCAGCAAAGTATTTTTCAATGGAGTTTATGTGTTCCTCTTGCGAAACATTCGGATCGCCGCTATAATAGAGGAAGAAAGGGGAGAGGGATGATGAAAAAATTCATTTCATGGAATGTCAACGGGCTGCGCGCCTGCGTGACAAAGGGATTCTTGGACTATTTTGCACAGGCTGACGCCGATGTGTTCTGCGTCCAGGAGACAAAACTGCAGGAGGGTCAGATCGACCTGCCGCTGGAGGGATGGCATCAGTACTGGAACTACGCCGAAAAGAAGGGCTATTCCGGTACGGCGCTGTTTACCAAGGAACAGCCGCTCTCCGTCTCTTACGGAATCGGGATCGAGGAGCACGACCACGAGGGGCGGGTGATCACCGCCGAATTCGCGGATTATTATCTGGTCACCTGCTACACGCCGAATTCCCAGAACGAGTTGCGCCGCCTTGACTACCGCATGACATGGGAGGACGCCTTTCTCGGCTTTCTGAAGGGCTTGGAGGAGAAAAAGCCCGTCATCCTCTGCGGCGACCTCAACGTCGCCCACCGGGAGATCGACCTCAAAAATCCCAAGACCAACCGCAAGAACGCGGGCTTTACCGACGAGGAGCGCGGCAAGATGACCGCGCTGCTGGCAAGCGGCTTTACCGATACCTACCGCTATTTTTATCCCGACCGCGAGGGCGTCTATTCGTGGTGGTCATACCGCTTTCGGGCGCGCGAAAAGAATTCGGGATGGCGCATCGACTACTTCATCACCTCGCAGTCGCTCAACGACCGGCTCGTCTCCGCCGATATCCACACCGAGGTGTTCGGGTCGGACCACTGCCCGGTCGAGCTTGTCGTCCGGCTTTGAGCGCATGAGAAGCGGGCGGTGCTGTCTTTCCTGAGAAACCATCAAGGTGCTCTTCTTATCATACTAAACTCAAATAAAAAATAGACAATCTTTGCGGTCTATTTTCCGCAATACTTCGTTGTCGTCCTTGCAAGGCGTCAGCCTTGCGGCGTCCTTCGCCCTCGCAAATCTTTGTCCACTTTTTATCTGAGATTAGTATCAGTTGGAATAATGCACAAAAAACGGAACAAATTTTTGGCATTTGGAAAATCGCTTTATTTCCAATACAGAAAATTGTTGATCGGGGAATATTGTATGATATAAATGTATAAATGGAGAAGGTTTGTTGCAGCCTTTCTTACTATCATGTGATATGGAGGAACATCATTATGATCAGATGCAAGCACAAAATCATCAGCATCGTTCTCTGCGCGGCGTTACTGCTCTGCGCCTACTGTGCGCTGTGTATGACGGCGAATGCGGCGAGCGGAACGATTTATGTTCGGATCCCGAGCTCGTGGAGTTCGGCGTACTGCTACATGTGGGGCTCGGACACCAACGGAGAGTGGCCCGGCGTGCCGATGACCCCGACCGGCGAGAGCGGCGTCTATTCCTACGCGGTAAGCGGCAGCTACACGTCGATCATTTTCAATAACGGCGAAAAGAACGGTGTCAAGGGCGTTACCCAGACTGACGATATGTCCTTCTCCGACAGCTACATCGGTCAGATCTGCGACGTCACCACGATCGGCAATCCGAAATGGTCGGCTTACACCGGCGGCACCTCCGATCCCACGACTCCCACACCCTCGGGCGACTATGTTGTTTATCTGAAGAACACCAAGGGCTGGAGCACACCCTACTGCTACATGTGGAACAACGATTCCGACAAGAACCACGAGTGGGCGGGTGAACCGATGACCAAGGTGGAGGACGATGTGTGGATGTACACCGCCTCCAAGCGCTATGCGAGCTGCATTTTCAGCGGCAGCGCCTCGGGTGCAGAACAGACGAGCGACCTCACCGCGAATTATGGTCAGATTTTCGACTACGACGCCAAAACATGGTCTCCCTATGATCCTGCCACCATCCGTATCTCCGAATTCGGCGCAGACCCGCTGACCGCTGTCTATACCGGCATGGAGATCTCGCTTTTTGCGACGGCGACCAGCTCCGAAGGCGCTGTCAGCTACAAGTTCAGCGTGGGCAGCAACGTGATCCGCGACTGGGCAGCCTCGGGCAAAACCACCTGGACGCCCGTAACGGCAGGTACCTTCACCGTGACCTTTGATTTCAAGGACACCGCCGGCAACACCAACCAGCGCACCCTGAGCCTCACCGTTCAGTCGGGTGAAAACGTGAGCAACCCCATCATCAAGAAGGTCACGCCCAACGCTTATGTGCAGACCGGCGCCAACAACACCATCGCGGTCACGGCGGGCGGCGGCAAGACCGGCACCAACCTGCTGTTCTACAAGTTCGTGATCAAGGATTCCGCGGGCAAGCAGATCAACACCGCGTACTACACCCTCAATTCCAACTATACCTTCAAGCCCACCGCCAACGGCACCTACACCGTTGAGGTGACTGTTCAGGCTTCCGATAACAGCGAGGCGAAAAGGACCCTCACGCTGACCGCTTCCGGTACCATTCCGACCGAGCCCACCGATCCCATCGTGACGACAGGTACCGAGCCGACCAACCCGCCTGTCGGCGACTATCAGCTCGGCGATGCCAATAAGGATAAGCTCGTCGATATCAAGGACGCGACCTATCTGTTATTCGCCCTCATTGAAACCGATGGCTATGAAATCGACAAGGCTGTCTGCGATATGGATCAGAACGGCAGAGTCGACGTGAACGACGTGACCGCGATCCAGCGTTACCTTGTGAACATGGTCTAAGGTTTATTAATCAAAAATAGCATGTCAGGATCGAAACAGGCGCTTGCCGGTTTTCTGACAATCATCATGATGACAGCAGTCGGCGCCGCAGCGGCGTCGACTGTTTTGTTTCCTTTGCCGGCGATTCGCGAAATGCGGAATGAATAAACAAAAGCACCGTCTGCTTCGTAAGAGGCAGGCGGTGTAATCATGACGCCCCCGGGAACGTGACGTTCCATCCAATCCGCGCAGCATACGTTTGTGAAAACGGTTTAGATTATCTCTCGCGTTAGAACGCGGGCTTTGAAGGGAACCGATCTAACAAACCTTGCACCGGCGCATGCGTTTTTTTCTCACAACCGTTTGCGGCAGCAAGTTGCTATAGGTTTTGAAAATATTTTTCAAAAAACACTTTACTTTAGTAAAACGATAATGTATAATATTTCTGTTCGTGTGCGAAGAACGCACACAGATCCCCTACACGTATCATTTTATAGAAAACGGAGGAAACAAACATGAAAAAATTCATCGCGTTAATGATGGCAGGCCTCATGACCGCTGCTGCGTTTGCAGGCTGCGGCGGCTCGGGCGAAGCGTCCAAGACCGAGAGCAAGACAGAGACCACGACTGCAGCTCCCGCTACTGCCGATTCTGCGACCGCCGATTCCGCGGACGAGGATTGGGCATACCTGCAGAGCAAGGGCAGCATGACTGTCGGCATCACCTACTTTGAGCCGATGAACTACAAGGATGAAAACGGCGAGCTGACCGGCTTTGAGACCGAGTTTGCCAAGGCTGTCTGCGCCGAGCTGGGTATCGAGCCCGAATTTCAGGAGATCGACTGGGATTCCAAGGAGCTTGAGCTGAAATCTAAATCCATCGACTGCATCTGGAACGGCATGACCATCACGCCCGAAAGACAGGAGAACATGGAGATCTCCATCCCCTACATGGAGAACAAGCAGGTCATGGTCTGCAAAAAGGAAAATGCCGAGAAGTTCGCTCAGGGCGTTGACGGCGCTGTCGTCGTAGCCGAGGCGGGTTCCGCAGGCGAAGAGGTCGCGCAGGGCGACGAGTTCTTCAAGACCGCCGAGTATCAGTCCGTTGAGTCTCAGGCTACCGCGCTGCTGGAGGTCAAGTCCGGCACTGCCTGGTGTAGCACGGGACGGTATTATAGCTCGTGGATCCAGTTTTTTGAAGGTCAATTTCATATTCAGATACCTCTGTAGTAAAGTCCGCGGGTGATATTTCCCTGCGGCTTGCGACCGCGGAGAGCAGCTTCTGTATCTGCTGCGTTCTCGTCGTGGAGATAGATAACGCCAAAGGCGATATTATGTATTTCGTCAAGTCTGTCAAGCATACAAAGCCTGTCGGCATTCATGATCTCAACGTAGTCCTTTGAGCAGACAACAGGGAGATCACGGCCTGTGCGGTCTGTGAGTTTTTTCGTGCATTTTCCGCAGCCGACCTCATTTTTTACAGGACAGTTCCTTGTGAGCATGAGGGGAAGTCTTCCGTAAACAACAGCACCAACAGGCAGAGAAGTTCTGATCTCCGCTATCTGAGGAAGTGTTGCCTCGATAGAGAATACGCAGTCCTCAAGACCTAAGCTTTGCAGTTTATCTGCGCTGTAGGAATTGTACACATTCAGCGTGAAGCTGCCGTGGAGCTTCATACCGAGAGTACGTCCTATTGCTATGCAGTCCGTAGTATGGCAGTACAGCCTGTTTATACCAATTGCCTTTAATTCGGCAAGTTTTTCAGTGAGCTTGTCCTCGTCAACAATGAAACGCGGCGATGAAACGATGATCTTATCACTATCCACGCCGCCGAGTATTTCCTCATTGAGCAGCTCTATCGGCACGATCACATATTCCGAAAGCCATGCGGCAGCCATGACCTGTTCACGGGTACGGCAGAAAGTGCGCAGAGGGAGTTTATCTGAAAAAGACTGTTCCGTGCTGCTTGTAAGAACAGGGAAATAGTCGGAAACAGAATACTTCGGAGTATTCTTCTCTATAATCCGTTCTGTAAGCTTTTCCATGACCTGACGGCGAAGTTCGTTGAGTTTTGAAGCAGGTACGATAAGTCCCTCGTCGATATCAGCAGTAAGCTTTCCGAAGCTGAACACGGTATCGCCCAGCTTTGAAAGCTGCTTGGTGAGCATATCAGCGTCAGTAGGTCTGTTGAGAGCATTTTCGGGGATGTCACCGCTGACAGAAGCCGATATATCGCCGCATACAGCAGTTATCCCGACAGGCTGTCCGTTTTTGATACAAGCGTGAAAATCAGCAGTAAAAACCTTTCGCTCGAAGCGATAAAGCTCGTGTTTTCTCCAGTAAAATAGCCATCTGTAAAGCCGCTTCGTGAGAAAACACCGCGGAGGAGCTTCATATCCGGAGCATTGCCGCTGACAGCATTTTTCAGCTCATGAACGGCAGATGCAACATATTCGGGACGCTTCATTCTTCCTTCTATCTTGAAGGAATCGACACCCATTTCCGCAAGCTCCTCAGCTTTTGGGAGAAGTGACAGGTCTTTCAAAGAAAGAGCGGCTTTGTTTTTGTTGCCGACTGCCGAAAAGGGAAGACGGCAGGCTTGACCGCAGCAGCCTCGGTTAGCGGAGCGTGAACCTATCATTGCCGACATATAGCACTGTCCCGAAACCGACATACAAAGCGCACCGTGAACGAATATCTCGGTCTCGATACCGACATTGCAGATGCGAGAGATAGTATCTTTGTCGAGTTCACGGGCAGGAACTACTCTTGCATAGCCCAGATCGCGGAGCAATTCAGCTCCTGCGGCAGTATGGACTGACATCTGAGTAGAGCCGTGTATAACAGCATCGGGAACGCATTTTCTGATAAGCTCTGCACAGCCCCAGTCCTGAACAATAAAAGCGTCAATGCCGTATTTTGCGGCATTTTTTATGTACTCGCAGAATCCGGCGGCTTCATCGTCGGAAATAATGGTATTAACAGCAAGATCGAGCTTTGCGCCGTACTTGTGGCAGAGCCTTGCAGCTTCTGCTATCTCTTCCTCCGAGAAATTGGCAGCGCTGCTTCTTGCGGAAAAGCGTTTTCCGCCTATGTATACTGCATCTGCACCTGCTTTGAGAGCTGAGCGGAGAGTTTCCATGCTACCGGCAGGGGCAAGTATCTCAGAATTTTTCATCAGATACTGTCGCTGAGCTGTTTGAGCTTGACCATATTCTCAAGCTGAACTATCTTGGATTTAAGTACCTCGATCTCTTTCAGAGCAGCATCGCGCTCGATACGTGTTCTGCCTGCCTCGTCAACGTATTCCTTAGTCTGGTCGCGGATATTGTCGAGGCGCTGATTAGCCTTGTTGAGGTCGTCGAGCAGAGCGAGCGACACCATTATAGAAGCAGCGTATGGTGAAGAACCACTTGCTGCGGTTATTTCATTTATTTTTGTTTCGAGAGCTCTTGCGAGAGCGAAAACATAATTAGGTGCTTCTGCGGTCTTTATCTTATATTCCTTTCCGCAGATGATTACCTTTACTTCATTAAGCATTTGTATCGTCCTTTCCGTGGCGTATTTTTAACCACTCTACATTATACACTATTTTTTG
>CACZWQ010000005.1 GCA_902784855.1 uncultured Ruminococcus sp.
GCCGAATTCCGATTCCAGCTGCGTTCCCAGATAGGTTCTGTTGTCATCCAGGAGCCTGACGCTGCTGCCGTTCGGGAGGGGATAGGCGAGGTTGACATATTTGCCGACCAGCGCGTTGAGCCTTTCCACCTTCGGCATCCCTTCTATTTGCAGGCGGTTGATCTCTTCGACGAGCTGTTTTTTGAACGCCTCAAACTGTCCGTCGTCGCTCAGCTCCTCATACCGCTTCCAGTAGTCCAGCTGCGGCAGCGTCTGCTTTAAGAAGGCGCGCGCCTGTTCCTCGGAGAAATCCTCCTTCACCATATGCTTGACGCAGACCTCGATCAATTCGTCCATGTCGCTGTAGGTGTACTGCCCGTCCGCATAGCACCACTTGCAGTAGTCCTCGTTCAAGCTGCCGTCACTGTCCGTGCCGATGATCTCATCCTCCAGCGGCATGCCGCAGCACTGGCAGATCAGCCGTTGCGGCGAGCCGAGCAGGGTGTTGATGGAGACGCGGAACAGCCGCGAGAGCAGCTTGAGCGTCTCGGTGTTCGGCACCGTGTCGCCGTTTTCCCAGCGCGATACCGCCTGACGCGTCACGAATACCTTTTCCGCCAGCTCCTCCTGCGACATGCCGTTTTTCGTCCTCAGCTGATAGATCACATCTTTTGTGTTCATCAAAACACCTCCCTTGTTATCATTGTATCATGAAGCCGCCGCCCGCACAAGCAATTTGCTGTTGCGGCGTTTTTTCATTTTAAAAAAGGTATCCCGCGTTTCTGCGGGATACCTGCGTTTGTTATTCTTCCCAGTTATGCCAGACGTTCTGGATGTCGTCGTTGTCCTCGAACATGTCGAGCATTTTCTGCATCTTGACGGCGGTTTCCTCGTCCTCGAGCTTGGTGTAGGTGCCGGGCACCATCTCCAGCTCCGCCGAGACAAAGACATAGCCCAGCTTTTCCAGCTCGTCGCGCACCGCGCTGAAATCCTCCGGCTCGGTGTAGATGGTGAACACGTCCTCGTCCGCCTCAAAATCGGAGGCGCCGACCTCGAGCGCGTCGCTCATCACGTCGTCCTCGCTCTTGTCCAAGTCCTCGCGCTCGATGACGAGCACGCCCTTCTGCGAGAACATGAAGCTGACGCAGCCCTGCGTTCCCATATTGCCGCCGAATTTATCGAAATAATGTCTGACCTCGCCCGCAGTGCGGTTGCGGTTGTCGGTCAGCGCCTCGACGATGACCGCCACGCCGCTGGGACCGTAGCCCTCATAGGTGACCGCCTCGTAGTTGGTGGAATCGCTGTCGTTGGCAGCCTTCTTGATGATGCGCTCGATATTGTCGTTGGGGACGTTAGCCGCCTTCGCCTTGGCGATGGTGTCCCTGAGCTTGGAGTTGACGTTGGGGTCTGCGCTGCCGCCGGTCTTGATGGCGACGATCAGCTCTCTGCCGATCTTGGTAAAGACCTTGGCGCGCGCGGCGTCATTTTTACCCTTTTTCTGTTTGATGGTACTCCATTTGTTATGTCCTGACATGAAATCATTCCTTTACCTGTTTATCTTACTAAGTATAACACAGGGCAGGGGGTCTGTAAATAAACCAAAGGTTACAATTCTGTTACCGACAAAAAACCGGCGCCGCAGGGGCGTCGGTTCCTTTGTCCTGTTATTTTGTCACCTTGGTGAATTCGCCTGCGGGCTGCTCGTAGGTCTGACCCATGAATTCCATCACCATGGTCAGGGTGAGCTTGTTGTCGGCGATGGTGTACTTGAAGGTCTGCGCCTGGTCGTTGAGGTACTGATAATAGATGGTGAGCTGGCCGTTTTGGCAGTCATAGATGCCGTGCTGGCTCTGGATGACGTTGTTCGCCATGGTTTTCAGCGAATAGCTGCCGTCGTCCTCAAAGACGAAGGTCTGTTCGCCGACCTCGTTTTTGTACGTCCACTCGCCGACGATGGCGTCGTCCTTGTGGAACTCGCCCTCGCGCTCAAACTGAGCGGGGACATATTCGCGCGCGTCGAAGTTGAGCTTGACCGTGTCGTTTTCGACGCTGGTGAGCAGGAGGGTGCTGTCGGTGAAGACGTTGCCCGTGCGCTCGAAGAGGAATTTGCCGTCGATGATGCCCGAATTCTCGATGTTGAGGACGGGCTTGCCGACAAGGGAATCGCCGTTTTCAAGGTCGGCGACGTCCTTCTGCTCGAGCTTGCGGATGGTGTAGGCGCCCTGGTACTCAAAGGAGCCGAGCTCGACCTTGAGCCTGCCGTCCGGCTCGTAGATGAAATAGAAGTCGGGCGAGGTCGCTTCGTCCGCAGAGGCGCCGGCGACGGGCTTCGCCTGATAGTGCCAGGTGGTGGTTTTAGTGCCGAACAGTCCGGTATTCACCACCCCTTGGAAGAAGAACAGGCGGCACACCACGGCGGCGAGCAGCACGACGAGCACGATGGCGGCGCTGAGCAGGATGGTGAACTGCACCGTTCTCTTTTTCTTGGGTGCAGCGGAGACGTCCGCAGCGCCATCGGCGCTGTTCTGCGGTTCTTCCTCCTGCAGCGCTTCCTCGGGCTGCGAAAAATCCTCGTCAAAGGCGTCGAGGTCATAGTCTTTTGTATCGGCGTCGGAAAGCGCTTCCGGCGCGGCTTCTTCTGTCAGGAATTCTTTGTTTTCGTCCAAAGATGATACCTCCCTTTTTCGTTTCAACCACTATCATACTATATTTCACGGAAGAAATCAACAGTTTTTTCGCGCGGGGGCTGCGCATGAGGAAAAAAGATATGACAATTTGGTTACAAATCCATTGTCAAAGCGGATGATCTGTGGTACAATGATGGAACAATACAGATAGATTACGGAAAGGAAGTTGCGAATGGTTAAATCAATGACGGGCTTCGGTCGCTGCGAAACCGAGATCAACGGCAGAGCCATCACGGTGGAGCTGAAAAGCGTCAACCACCGTTATTTTGAGTTTTCGTGCCGCATCACGCGCGGCTACGGCTTTTTGGAGGATAAGCTCAAGGCGTTCGTCAACGCGAGGGTCGCGCGCGGCAAGATCGACATGTTCGTCTCCATCGGCGCCGCCGACGACACGCCCTGCGAGGTCACGGTCAACCACAGCCTTGTCTCGGGCTATCTCAACGCCATGAAGGAGATCGGCGACACCTACGGAATCGAAAACGACGCCACGGTCGTGGCCCTCTCGCGCTTCCCCGATGTGTTCACCGTCAACAAGGCGGCGGTGGACGAGGAACAGCTGACCGCCGATGTACTGACAGCGGCGGGAGAGGCGCTGGATTCGTTCGTCAGGATGCGCGAGGCGGAGGGCGAGCGGATGAAGGAGGACATCCTCGGCAGGGCGCAGACGATCTTGTCCATCGTGTCCGAGATCGAGGCGCGCTCGCCGCAGACCGTGGAGGAATATGAAAACCGCCTGCTCGACCGCATCCGCCAGACCTTGGAGAACCTCAGCGTCGAGGTCGACGAGCAGCGCGTGCTCACCGAGGTGGCGGTATTCGCCGACAAGGTGGCGGTCGCCGAGGAGACGGTGCGGCTGCGCAGCCACTTCGACCAGCTCAGCGTGTTCCTCTCGCTCGACCAGCCCGTGGGCAGGAAGATCGACTTCATCGTCCAGGAGATGAACCGCGAGGCGAACACCATCGGCTCCAAGGTGCAGGACGCCGTTCTGGCGCACAAGGTGGTCGACATCAAGAGCGAGATCGAGAAGATCCGCGAGCAGGTGCAGAACATCGAATAGCTGCACCGCAACAAGAGAAATAAAGAGGGAAAATATGAGGTTAATCAATATCGGCTTCGGCAATCTGGTCAGCAGCGACAAGCTGGTGGCGGTCGTCGCGCCCGATTCGGCGCCCGTCAAGCGCATCGTGCAGGAGGCAAAGCAGAACGGCTTGCTGATCGACGCGACCTGCGGCAGGAAGTGCAAGTCGGTGCTCGTCACCGAGAGCAACCATGTCGTGCTCTCCGCCGTGTCCTGCGAGGCGATCCAGAACCGCGCCGAGGAAAGCGAGGAGAAGGATGAACAAGCATAAGGGACGTCTGGTGCTCTACACAGGCTGCTCGGGCGTGGGCAAGGGCACCATCATGAAGCGCCTGCTCGAGCGCGACCCCAACATCCGCCTTTCGGTGTCCAACACCACGCGCGCACCGCGCGAGGGCGAGGTGCACGGCGTGCATTACAATTTCGTCAGCCGCGAGGCATTCATCGCGCTGGCGGACGCGGACGGCTATATCGAGTACGCCGAATACTGCGACAACCTCTACGGCACGCCCAAGGCGCAGGTGGAGGAAATGCTCGAGAAGGGCTATCACGTCTTTCTCGAGATCGAGGTGCAGGGCGGCCTGCAGGTGATGGCGCAGTACCCTGACGTGCTGAGCATCTTCATCCTGCCCCCGTCGATGGAGGAGCTGGAAAAGCGCCTGCGCGGCAGGGGCACCGAATCGGAGGAGGTCATCCGCCGCAGGCTGGAAGAAGCCGAAAACGAGATCAAGGTCGCGCCGCGCTATCGGTACCGCGTCGTCAACGACGACCTCGACCGCGCGGTCGAGGAAGTGCTCGCGATCCTGCACGGGCAGCAAGACAGCCAATCCCCGCAGCACTGCGGTGACAATATAGAATAAGGAGAATCACGATGCATAGAGTCAATGTAGATGAATTATTCCAAGGGAAGCAGAGCAAATACGCATTGGTGGTCGGCGTCTCCAAGCGCGCCAGACAGATCACCCGGACCTTTGAGGAGGACGGCGTCGTCACCGAGGAAAAGCCCGTCCTGCTGGCGATCGATGAGATCAAAAACCACGAGATCAATCTCTTAGAGCCCGACGAGGATGATCTGTAAGCCGATCGCGAAGATCGCGGTGGAGAAGGCGGCGTATTCCTTTGACAGGGAGTTCGACTATCTGATACCGCCTCACCTTGCGTCGGACTGCGCCGTCGGCAAGCGCGTGCTCGTGCCCTTCGGCAGGGGCGACCGCCGCCGTCAGGGCATCGTCACATCTGTCACGGCGGGGGAGCCGAACGAAGGACTGAAGGAGATCGTCTGTGTGCTCGACAGCGAGCCGGTGATGAGCGAGAGCCTGCTCTCGGTCGCGCGCTTCATGAAGGAGCACTGCTTCTGCACGCTGTATGAAGCGGTCAAGGCCATGCTGCCCGCGGGGATCAACTACCGCGTGACGACGGTCTACGGCGTGCGGCAGAGCGAGCTGTCCGTCGAGCTTGACGGGGAACAGCAAAGGCTGTATGACTATCTGCGCCGCAGAAGGGGCTCTGTCCGGCTGGAAAAGCTGCTCGACGACATGGGGCTTTCCGACAGCCGCCTGCCCGACGAGCTGGTGCGCATGGGCGTGCTCTACAAGTCGGACGAGGCGTTCCGCCGGGTCAGCGACGCGGTCGTCAAGATGGCGTCCCTCGTGCCCGGCGTCGACCTGTCCGCCGTAAAGCTCACTCCCAAGCAGCGCGAGGTCGCCGAGCTGCTCGAGATGACGGGAGAAGTCTCCGTCAAGGAGATCCGCTACTTCACGGGCGTTTCCGCCTCGGTCATCGACGCGCTCTTTCAAAAGCGCATCCTCTACTTCTTCGACGAAGAGGTGTTCCGCACGGGCGACCTGAAAGCAGAGGAGCAGGCGGGGGAGCTGGTGCTCTCCGAGGAGCAGCAGCGCGCGTGCGACAATCTTCTCGCGGAATACCGCGACGACAAGGCGCACGTCAGCCTGCTCTACGGCGTGACCGGCTCGGGCAAGACGAGCGTGTTTTTGAAGCTGATCGAGCGCGTGCTCGGCGACGGCAGGGGCATCATCGTCATGGTGCCCGAGATCTCGCTGACCCCGCAGTTCGTGGCGCAGTTTTCCCGCCGCTTCGGCGACAGGATCGCCGTCTTTCACAGCGCCCTGTCACTGGGCGAGCGGCTGGACGAGTACAAGCGCGTCAAAAAGGGCTTGGCACAGATCGTCATCGGCACCCGCAGCGCGGTCTTTGCGCCGTTTGAGGATGTGGGGCTGGTGATCATGGACGAGGAGCAGGAGTACAGCTACAAGTCCGAGAGCGCGCCGCGCTATCACGCCCGCGAGATCGCCATGTACCGCTGCGCGCAGCACCGTGCCTTATTGGTGCTCAGCTCGGCGACCCCGAGCGTCGAGACCTATTACTACGCCAAAAACGGAAGATATTCGCTGAATGTGCTCGGCAAACGCTTCGGCGCGGCAGTGCTGCCCGAGGTCGTGACGGCGGATATGAACCGAGAAATACAGGAAGGCAACGCCACGGGCTTTTCCGAGGTGCTGCTGCAAAATATCGCATATAATCTGGAGCACGGGCGGCAGTCGATTTTGCTGCTCAACCGGCGCGGGCACAACACCTTCGTCACCTGCATGCAGTGCGGCGAGCCCGTCACCTGTCCCAACTGCTCCATTTCACTGACCTATCACAGCCGCAACAACCGCCTGATGTGCCACTACTGCGGCTACTCGGTGCCCTACCGCAGCGAGTGCCCCTCCTGTCACGGAAGGTCGCTGCGCCTCGGCGGCGCCGGCACCCAGAAGGCGGAGGAGGATGTGGCGCGCATTTTCCCCGACGCGCGTATCCTGCGCATGGACACCGACGCCGCGACGAGCAAGTCCGGCTATGAGCGGATGATCTCGGCGTTCGCGCGCGGCGACTACGACATCCTCGTCGGCACCCAGATGGTGGCGAAGGGCTTGGATTTCCCGAATGTGACGCTGGTGGGCGTGCTCAATGCCGACCAGACGCTCTACGCCGACGACTACCGCAGCTATGAGCGGTCGTTCTCGCTGCTCACGCAGGTGGTCGGCAGAAGCGGCAGGGGAAGCAGCAAGGGCATGGCGGTCATCCAGACCTTCACGCCCGACAACCTCATCATCGCCATGGCGGCAAGGCAGGACTACGACGCGTTCTACAACGCCGAGATCGCCATGCGGCAGGCGATGCTCTACCCGCCGTTCGCGGACATCTGTCCGGTGGGCTTTGCGGGGGAGGATCAAGCCCTGACCATGCGGGCGGCGAACGCCTTTCTCGCGCTGTTCCGCGAGCTTGCGCAGCGCGACTACGCCGAGCTGCCGATCCGCATCCTCGGGCCGTCGCCCGCGTCGGTGGTGAAGGTCAGCAATAAATACCGCTACAAGCTGATCATCAAGTGCCGCAGCACCCGCGCGTTCCGCCGGCTGCTGTCGTCGGTGCTGATCGGCTTCGGAAATGACCGCGCCTACGCGAAGGTGAGCGTATACGCGGACATGAACGCGCTGGTGTGCTGAGTGCTCGGCATGCCGCGCAGATCATATAGAAAAGAAGGATGAAATATGGCGCTCAGAAATATTGTGAAGGACGGCGACCCGGTTCTGACCAAACGCTGCCGCCCGGTCGAAAAATTTGACAAAAAGCTTCACACCCTGCTCGACGACATGGCGGAGACCATGCACCATGCGAACGGCGTCGGACTTGCCGCGCCGCAGGTGGGCATCCTGCGCCGCGCGGTCGTCATCGATATCAGCCCCGAGCAAGACAGCGTCCTCGAGCTGGTCAACCCCAAGATCATCGCCTACAGCGGCGAACAGGAGGGCAACGAGGGCTGCCTGTCCTTCCCGGGACAGTGGGGCATCGTCAAGCGCCCGAACTACGTCAAGGTCAAGGCGCAGGACCGCTTCGGCGAGGAATTCACCGTCGAGGGGACCGAGCTGCTGGCGCGCGCCTTCTGCCACGAGCTTGACCATCTCAACGGCGTGGTGTTTAAGGAGGTATGCGAGCGCATGCTCACCCGCAGCGAGATCGAGGACATGACCCGCTGACACCCTGTCGGAGACGGCTGTGTCTCCGCTTATGAAAGAGGTTTCTATGAGAATCGTATATATGGGCACGCCCGATTTTGCGGTGCCCCCCCTGAGAGCGCTGGCGCGCGTGCATGAGGTCGCGGCGGTGTTCACCCAACCCGACAAGCCCGTCGGCAGAAAGCAGATCCTTTCGCCCCCCGACGTCAAGGTGTGCGCGCAGGAGCTGGGGCTGCCGGTCTGTCAGCCGCGCTCCATGAAAACGGAGGAAGCGCTCGCGCAGCTGAAAGCCTACGCGCCCGAGGTCATCGTGGTGGCGGCATACGGACAGATTCTGCCCAAGGCGGTGCTTGATTTGCCCCGCTACGGCTGCGTCAATATCCACGGCTCGCTTTTGCCGCGCTACCGCGGCGCGGCGCCCATCCAGCAGGCGGTGCTCAACGGCGACAAGGTGACGGGCGTCACCACCATGCTGATGGACGTGGGGCTGGACACGGGCGACATCCTCATGAAAAAGGAGACGCCCATCGGCGAGAACGAGACCGCCTCCGACCTGTTTGACAGGCTGTCCGTTCTGGGGGGCGAGCTGATACTCGAGACGCTCGACGCGCTCGAAAAGGGCAGGCTCACGCCCCAAAAGCAGGATGAGTCCCTTGCGACCCACACCTCCAAAATCGATAAATCCCGCTGTCCGCTCGACTTTGCCCGCAGCGCGCGGCAGCTTCACGATCAGATACGCGGGCTGTACGCGTGGCCGATCGCGACCGCCGTCATCGGCGGCAGGCGCGTCAAGATCCACAAGGCGCGGCTCTCGCAGCAAAGCGGCAAGCCCGGCACCGTCCTCAGCGTCAGGCCGCTCGTGATCGCCTGCGGCGAGGGCGCGATCGAGATCTTGGAATTGCAGCCCGAGGGCAAGAAAAAGATGACCGCCGAGGCTTTCGCGGCAGGTCACGCGCTCAAAGCGGGCGATTCCGTTTTATAATTCTTCGGAGGAATCATGTTTTATTTTGATACCACTTATCTCTGGTTCATGCTGCCCTGCATCATCCTCTCGCTGATCTGTCAGGTGCGCGTCAAGTCCGCGTTTTCCAAGTACGGCAAGGTGCCGAATTCGCGGCATTTGACGGGCGCGCAGGCGGCTGAGTATGTGCTGCGCCAAAACGGCGTGACGGGCGTGCGCATCGAGCACGTCGCGGGCAGCCTGACCGATCACTATGACCCGCGCACCAATGTCATCCGCCTGTCCGACTCGGTCTACAATGCCACATCGGTGGCGGCGGTCGGCGTGGCGGCGCACGAGGCGGGCCATGCGGTGCAGACGGCGCAGGGCTATGTGCCCAACAAGATACGCAGCGCGGTGCTGCCGGCGGCGCGGCTCGGCTCCGGCGTGAGCTGGATTCTGATCGCGATCGGCTTTCTCTTCGCCTACCGCACCGCAAACCCCGTCGGCATGTACTGCCTCTACGGCGGCATCATCCTCTTTTCGGCGTCGGTGCTGTTCACCGTCGTGACGCTGCCCGTGGAGTTCAACGCGTCAAGCCGCGCGCTCAAATGCATCCGCGAGACACAGCTGCTCTCGGGCGAGGAGTACCGCGGCGCGAAGAGCGTCCTGCAAGCGGCGGCGATGACCTATGTCGCCTCGGCGCTGACGGCGATCATGCAGCTTTTGCGTCTGCTGCTGCTGGCGAGAAGAAGAAACTGACAGAGGAAAGGGTGTGAGGAAAATGGCGGAGCCGCGCGCGGTCGCCTTTCGGGTACTGCTGAAAATCGAAGAGGACGGCGCGTATTCCAACCTCGCGCTCAGCCACGCCATCCGCGAGAACAAGCTCGGCGGCGTGGACAGCGCCTTTGTCTCGGCGCTGGTATACGGGGTGCTGGAGCGGACGATCACTCTGGATGAGATCATCAGGCAGCACTCTAAAATTCCGTTAAGGAAAATTGAAACCGAAACCAAGATCATCCTGCGCATGGGCATCTTCCAGCTTTTGTACATGGACAAGGTGCCCGCCTTTTCTGCGGTCAACGAGAGCGTGAAGCTTGCGAAGCGGTACAAGCTCAACCGTTCGGCGGGCTTCATCAACGGCGTCCTGCGCGGCATCACCCGCGACGGGCAGCCCCTGCGCCTGCCCGACGAGCGCGACGCCCTGCGTTATTTCAGCATCAAATACGCGGTGCCGCAGTCCTTGGTCGGGCTGTGGCTGAGCGCCTACGGCAGGGAGAACACCGAGCGGCTGCTCCTGTCCCTCAGCGGCAGGCCGAAGCTGTACATCCGCGTCAACACCCTCAAAACCGACCGTGCGGCGCTGACGGCGGCGCTGGCGCAGGAGGGCGTCTCCTGCGAGGAGGTGCCGCTGCTGCCCGACGCGCTCAGCCTGAGCGGAACGGGAGATGTCGAACAGCTCAAGGCCTTTCGCGCGGGACTGTTCCACGTGCAGGACCTCTCCTCTCAGCTGTGTGTGCATTTTCTCTCGCCGCAGCCGCGCGAGGTCATGCACGATGTCTGCGCCGCGCCGGGCGGCAAGTCGTTCACGGCGGCGCAGCTCATGCGCGACCGCGGCAGGATCTATGCCTGCGACCTCTTCGACCATAAATTGAAGCTGATCCGCGACGGCGCCTGCCGGCTGGGGATCCGCTCCATCGTCACCCAAAAGCGCGACGCCGCTTCGGGCATGCCGCTGCCGCTTGCCGACCGCATCCTCTGCGACGTGCCGTGCAGCGGGCTGGGGGTCCTCTCCCGCAAGCCCGAGATCCGCGCTAAGAGCGACCTCATCCCGCAGGATCTGCCCGAGCTGCAATACCGCATCCTCTGCCGCAGCGCCGAGCGGCTCGCCTTCGGCGGCACGCTGGTCTACTCCACCTGCACGCTCAACCCCGCCGAGAACGGCGAGAACGTGCGGCGGTTTCTGGCGGAGCATGCGGATTTCCGCGGCGTGCCGCTGCCGCTGCCGGAGGGCGTGACGCGCGCCGTCGACGAGCCGGCGCACGAGCTGACCCTCATGCCGCACACGGCGGGCACGGACGGGTTCTTCATCGCCCTGCTGCGCCGAAGCGCGGGCGGACAGGATCACTGAGAAAGGCGGTGCGACATGCTCGACATCAAATCCATGACGGCGCAGGAGCTGAAAGACTATCTCACGGCGCAGGGCTATCCCGCATTTCGCGCCGCGCAGATTCGCGATTGGTTGCACCATGGTGCTTCCGATTTTGACGAAATGAACAATCTTCCCGCCGAATTGCGAAAAAAATTAAAAACAAGTTGTTACATTTCTGTTGCAACTATTGAAAAAAAACAAGTTTCAAGGTATGATAGAACAGTGAAGTACCTTTTTGCGCTCTCCGACGGGGAATGCGTGGAGTCGGTGCTCATGCAGTACCGCCACGGCTATTCCGTCTGCATCTCCACTCAGGTGGGGTGCAAGATGGGCTGCACCTTCTGCGCGACGGGAAGAAGCGGGTTCTCCCGCGACCTGACCGCCTCCGAAATGCTCGCGCAGATCGAGACAGCTTCGCGCGACCAACACATCCGCATCTCCAATGTGGTGCTGATGGGCATGGGCGAGCCGCTGGACAACTTTGACAATGTGCTGCGGTTCTTGGAGCTGGTCGGGGACGAGAAGGGTCTCGGCATCGGCATGCGCCACATCACCCTCTCCACCTGCGGCATCGTGCCGAAGATCGACGCGCTGGCGCAGAAGAAGCTGCAAATCAACCTCGCCGTGTCGCTGCACGCGCCCAACGACGCGATACGCGCGCAGACCATGCCCGTCGCGCGGGTCTATCCGATGGACGAGCTGCTGCGGGCGTGCCGGGATTATTTTCGATCGACCGGCAGGCGCGTGACCTTTGAATACGCGCTGATCGACGGCGTCAACGACAGCGACGCCTGCGCGCGGGAGCTGGGCAGGCGGCTGCGGGGGATGAAAAGCCATGTCAACCTCATCCCGGTCAACAGCGTGGAGGGGACGGGCTACCAAAAGAGCCATCTTGAAAGACAACGGTCTTTTGCAGATATATTGTCGGATTACGGTGTGAATTCGACGGTCAGACGGACGCTCGGAAGCGATATCGACGCCTCCTGCGGCCAGCTGAGGAGACGGCATATGAAAAAGAGTAAGAACGAAGGAGGACAATCGCTTGGAAGTTTTCAGCAAAAGTGATGTGGGTCTTGTCAGGACCCAAAACCAAGATGACTTCCGTTTCGGGGTTATTTCTCCAAGCTGCGTGTGGGCGGTGGTCTGCGACGGCATGGGCGGCGCCAACGGCGGCAACATCGCCAGCGCCACGGCTGTCGACTACATCAGCACGAAGATCACGGATCTGTATAAGCGCGACATGACCAAGGAACAGATCGGTGAGCTGATGGCGGAGATCGTCATGCAGGCAAACCGGAGGATCTTCGACCTCGCCTCCCACGACCCCGAGCTGGCAGGCATGGGCACCACCTGCGAGTTTGTGTTTGTCAAGGATACCACGGTGCATGTGGTGCATGTCGGCGACAGCCGCACCTATGCCATCCGCGGCGGGAAGATCAAGCAGCTGACCGAGGACCACTCGGTCGTGCAGGAAATGGTGCGCAGGGGCGAGCTGACCTATGAGGAGGCGCAGCACCACCCGAACAAGAATTTCATCACCCGCGCGCTGGGTATCAAAACCTCCGTGCGGCTCGACTATATCGAGGCGAACTTCATCTACGGCGACGTCCTTCTGATTTGCAGCGACGGGCTGTCCAATCATGTGACGACGGGCGACATGGTGAAGATCTGCCATGAGAACCGGGGCGAAGACCTCATCAACAAACTGATAGACTGCGCAAAAGAAGGCGGCGGGTCCGACAATATCACCGCCACCGTCATCTACTAAAAAGGAGTTGCTCAAATGGATAAATATCTTGGCAAGCGCCTTGACGGCCGTTATGAGATCCACGAGCTGATCGGCATCGGCGGCATGGCGAACGTGTACCGCTGCACCGACACCCTCGACGACCGCGAGGTTGCCATTAAAATCTTGAAGGACGAATTCCTCAACAACGAGGAGTTCATCCGCCGCTTTAAAAACGAATCCAAGGCAATTGCCATGCTGTCGCACCCCAATATCGTCAAGGTGTACGACGTCAGCTTCGGCGATATGATCCAATATATCGTGATGGAGTACATCGACGGCATCACGCTCAAGGAGTATATCGAGCGCCAGGGCGTCATCGAGTGGAAGGACACGCTCCACCTCACCACGCAGGTGCTGCGCGCGCTGCAGCACGCGCACGAGAGCGGCATCGTCCACCGCGACATCAAGCCGCAGAATATCATGCTGCTTCAGGACGGCACCATCAAGGTGACCGACTTCGGCATCGCCCGCTTCTCCGACAAGGCGACCCGCACCATGACCGATCAGGCGATCGGCTCTGTCCACTATATCGCGCCCGAGCAGGCGCGCGGCGACGTCACCGACGGCAAGACCGATATCTATTCGGTGGGCGTCATGCTCTATGAAATGCTCACGGGCAAGCTGCCCTTCGACGGCGACAGCGCCGTCACCGTCGCGCTCATGCAGCTGCAGTCCACCCCGGCGCGCCCCCGCGAGGTCAATCCCTCCATCCCCGTCGGCTTGGAGCAGATCACCATGCGCGCCATGGAAAAGCAGCCCGAGGACCGCTACACCTCCGCTGCGGAGATGCTCAGCGATATCGAGCGCTTCCGCCTGAACCCGTCCATCGTCTTTGACTACGGCAGCTCCTTCGTGGACGACCAACCGACCAAGTACGTCGACCCCGACAAAAAGGGCGAGCCCGAGGAAGAGGAGGCGCCCGCAGGGGACGAGCAGGTCGAAGAAGCGCCGACCGACAGGAAAAAGAAGAAAGAGAAAAAGGAAAAGCCCAAGAAGGAAAAGAAGGAAAAGCCGCCGAAGCCCGAAAAGGTCAAAAAGGAAAAGAAGGAAAAGCCCGAAAAGCCCGACAAAAAGGCAAAGGCGGAGGAAGCAAAGGCGCGCAAAGAGGAAGCCCGCAAGGCTTTGGAGGAAAAGCGCAAGAATAAAAAGAAGGCGTCGCCCGTCTTTGACGAGCCCGAGATCAAGGAGCACGGCAGCGGCTACTACGCCTTCAAGGGCATCTTGATCTCCGCCGTGGTGATGGTGCTGATCTTCGCGGTGCTCGCGGTGATCTTCGCGCTCAATTCCAACCAGGCGAAGGACGTCACCATGCCGGGCTATATCGGCAAGTCGATCTCCGAGGTGAAGGAGCAGAATCCCGACAACTTCCAGTTCGACGTCAAGAGCCGCTTCGACAACACCAAGACGCTGGGCGTCGTGCTGACGCAGGACCCCGTCGAGGGCATGACCGTCAAGGCGGGCTCGGTGGTCACCCTGACCGTCAACAGCAACGAGGATGAGATCTCCATCCCGTTCTTCAACTCCAACATGAAGCAGAAGGACGTGGTCAAGCAGATCAAGGAGCTGGGCATGGTTCCCGAGGTCATCCTCGTCGACAGCAACGAGACCCCCAAGGACTATGTGATCAGCACCTTCCCCGTAGCCGGCTCCAAGGCGCCCATCGGCTCCACCGTCTACATCTATATCTCGAACGGCGCGCGCGCCGATATCGTCGAGATCCCCGCCCTCATCGGCACCAAGAGAGGCGAGGCGGAGGAAGCGCTGGAGGCGCTGGGTCTGACCGTCGAGGTCATCCCCGACGACGAGAGCCGCGAGAAGAAGGACACCGTCCTCGGTTCCTCTCCGCTGCCGCACGGCAAGGTGGAGCAGGGCACCGTGGTCACCCTCTATGTCAGCTCCGGTGTCGGCGACACCAGCAAGGTCACGCTGAAATTCGATCTGCCCGAGGATTTTGACAAGCCCATGGAGATGGAGGTCAAGGTCGACGGCGAGGTCGATTACGAGAAGTCCCGCACCGTCTATCCCGAAGTCGACGACAAGATCGAGCTGGAATTCACGGGCACGGGCACCAAGAAGGTCGAGGTCACCCTCGATGATAAGCCCTACCGCGAGTATGAGATCAACTTCAAGAAGGGAACCGTCAACACCGTCATGCACGACTTCAACCCGAACGAACCGACGACGGAGCCCGGCGAGGACAGCGGCGACGGAACTGATGATACGCCGTATGTACCGCCGTACAACCCCGATGACGACGACTCCGGCTCGGACTACGACTGGAACAACGACTACGATTACGGATTCTGATATATGGAGAAAAAAACAGGGCTTCTGATGAAGTCCATCGGCGGATTCTACTATGTCCGCTGCGGCGAAATCGAATACGAATGTAAGGCAAGGGGGAGCTTCCGCAAAAAGGGAAGCTCTCCCCTTGTGGGAGACAGGGTGGTTTTTACGGTGCCCGAGGGCGGCGGCTTCTGCGCGATCGAGGAGATCCTCCCGCGCAAAAACAAGCTCAAGCGCCCCGCGCTGTGCAACATCGACGCGCTGGTGATCGTCTGCTCCACGGTCGACCCGCTGCCCAACTTCACGGTGATCGACAAGATGACCGCGGCGGCGGTCAACCACCGGATGGAGCCGGTCATCGTCGTCTCCAAGAACGACATCAAAAACGGCGACGCTGTCGCGGAGATCTACCGCCGCGCGGGCTTGCAGGTATTTCACTGCACGCCCGGCGACGGGGATGAGGCGCAGCGCCTGCTTTCGTTTTTGCAGGGCAAGGTCACGGCGTTCATCGGCAACAGCGGCGTCGGCAAGTCCACCCTGCTGAACACGCTGTTCCCGACGCTTCGCCTGCAAACGGGACAGATCAGCGAAAAGCTCGGAAGAGGGCGCCACACCACCCGCGTGGTGGAGCTCTTTGCCCTGGAGGGCTGCTATGTCGCGGACACGCCGGGCTTCTCCACGGTGGATCTGCAGCGCTACGAGATGATCGACAAGGAACAGCTGCAATACTGCTTCCCGGAATTTTCGCGCTTTCTCGGGCAGTGTCAATTCACCTCCTGTGCGCATGTCTGTGAAAAGGGCTGCCGCATTTTGGAGGCGCTGCGCGCGGGCGAGATCGAAAAGAGCCGCCACGACAGCTATGTGGCGATGTACAACGAAGTAAAGGATATCAAGCATTGGCAATTGAAATGAACAGCGCCCGCCGCTGTGTGATCATCGCCGGCTCGCCCGAGGCGGATGTCGGCTTTATCCGCGCGGCGGTGCGCCCCGACGACTATATCATCTGTGCCGACGCGGGCTATGCCGCCGCCGCGCAGGCGGGTATTACCCCCGACTGCATCGTGGGCGACTTTGACTCCTACCGCGGGGCGCTGCCCGACGGGTGCGAGATCATCCGCCTCTGCCCGCAAAAGGACGACACCGACGCCATGCACTGCGTGACGCTGGCGCTCGCGCGCGGCTTTCGCGACTTTGCGCTGCTCGCCGCGACGGGCGGCAGGCTCGACCACACCCTCGGCAACCTCTGTGTGCTGTCCTATCTCAACCGCCGCGGCGCGAAGGGCGTCATCCTCTCGCGGCGCGAGACCGTGTGGGTGCTCGGCGAGGGCGTGCACCGCTTTGACGGCAGAAGGGGAGAGACCTTCTCCGTCCTGCCCTTCGGCTGTGACGCTGTCACCCTGAGCTACGAGGGCGCGCAGTACCCGCTGACGCGGGGCGTTCTCAGCTGCGACGAGCCGGTGGGCGTCTCGAATGTCTTTGTCAGCGACAGGGCAGCGGTCACGATCCACCGCGGACTTGTTGTTTTAGCGGTTAACCGCTAAAGCGCAACCGAACGCGCTCTTAAAACCGTATTATTTTCAGACCCCCGAAAAGGAGAATCTGTTATGAAATCAAAATTCTTTAAAAGAATCATCACCTTGGCGCTGTGCCCGGCTCTGCTGATCGGCTGCCTCGCCTTTTCCGGCATTTCCGCCGCCGCTGCGGGGGACGACCCGCCGCAGAGCGCGTGGGAGATGACCGTGCCGCAGGTGCGCGTCACCACCGAGAACGGCAACGGCACCACCCTGCAAAAGGAGGACGGCTATCAGGCGGCGTCCGTCACCATCACCGACGTCGACGGCGCCACCCTCTCCGACAGCTGCAGCTTCAAGGTGCGCGGCAACACCACCGCCCTGTCTTGGATCGAGAAAAAGGCGTTCACCTTCAAGTTCGCCAAGAAGAAGGACGTCCTCGGCATGGGCAAGGGCAAAAAATGGGCGCTGATCGCCAACGCCTTCGACCCGACGCTTCTGCGCAACTACACCGCCTTTTCGCTCGCGCATGAGCTGGGGCTTGCCTACACCTCCGAGTTCCGCGTCGTCGAGCTGTGGGTCGACGACGTCTATCGCGGCTGCTACCTGCTGACGGAGCCGGTGCAGGAGGGCAAGGAGCGCGTCAACATCGACATCGAGAGCAACGGCGGCATGCAGGATTTCCTGATGGAATACGAAAGGCAGCGCGAGGAGGACGACGTCACCTACTTCACGGTCGACGGCATGCGCTTTATCGCGAGCGAGCCGGAGGAGCCGACCGAGGAACAGCTCGCCTATATCCAAGGCAAGGTGCAGGATGTGATCACGACGATCCGCACCGGCACCCGCGAGCAGATCGAGGAGAAGGTGGACATCGAGTCCTTTGCCAAGTACTTCGTCCTCAACGAGTTCTGCAAGACCTTCGATTTCGACACCAGCTCGGTCTATTTCTATTACAAGGACGGCAAGCTCTATGCGGGACCGCCGTGGGACTATGACCTCAGCCTCGGCAACGCCAATCCCGACTACGGCACCCGCGGCAAAAACGCCTATGAGCCGGAGGACCCCTTCGCCCAAAACAAGAACATTTACCGCTTCCTCTGTCAAAACGCGTGGTTCTATGACGAGGTGCGCGCCGTTCTGCGCGAACACAGCGACTTTATCGCCGACATCGGCGCCGACGGCGGCTTGGCGGACAGGGCGGCGGCGCAGTACGCGGATGTGATCGCCCGCAACTATCAGGACGCGGGCTGGCGGGTGAGCAAGTGGTGGATCAACATCCAGCTCAAGCCGCAGGCGACGTATGAAGCCAACCTCGACTACCTGAAAAGCTGGTGCGTACAGCGCAGCGCGTGGATGGACGCCTATTACCATCCCTTCCGCGAGACGGTTCTGGTGGGAGATGCGGACGGCGACGGCAGGCTCACGATCGGCGACGCCACCTATATCCAGCGCGTGCTCGCCGAGCAGCTCGTGCCGGAAGATGAGGAGCGCTTCCTCCTGCGCGCGGACATCACGGGAGACGGGCTGTCCATCGACGATGTGACGCTCGTGCTGCGGTATCTCGCGGAATTCGGGGATGAAAACCCCATCGGCGAGACCCGCGACTACGACCCCGCCTGACGCGGCGCGCATGGTCATTTTGTGCGGTTTTCGACGGAAGCTGTGCCGCTTCGGCACAGAATTTCATAAATCGAGATAAAACTCCGAAAAGCGCTGGACATTTGTAAAAAAGCATGATATAATCAAAGGGTATGTTGAGGAAGTAGACTTTTTGTAACAACATTGTAACAAAAATGATACGCGAATGACTTGCAATAAAACAGTGAACTGTGCTATAATTCTTTATAGAAATTAAGGATTTTTGTTGCAACAACAATGATTTTTGGAGTGACAGCAATATGCCATTGTGTATGGGTTGCATGCAGGAGATCGGCGACGAGATGATTTGTCCCGCCTGCGGCTTTGATAATTCGGAAAAACAACAAGCGCCCTTCTTACCCTACGGCACCGAGCTTGCCGGACGGTATATTGTCGGTATGGGCGTGGATACCAACGGTGAGAGCACCCGCTATCTGAGCTTTGACAAGCAGACCGGCGATATCGTGATCGTCTGCGAGTTTTTGCCGATGGGCTTGTTCGAGCGCGAACAGGACGAGACGCTGGTGCAGGTCAGCGAGGAGAACGCCGAGACCTATGAAACGCTCAAGGCGGCGTTTTTGAACTACTACCGCGTGCTCTCCGAGCTGCGCGAGCTCTCCGCGCTGATGGATATCCACCATATTTTTGAAGAGAACAACACCGTCTATGTGGTGGAGGACAACGAGGACCTGATCCCCTTCGAGGAATATGTCAAGCGCAGCAACGGCAGCCTGGAGTGGGATATCGCCCGCCCGCTGTTCATGCCCGTGATCTCCGCGCTGGAAGCGATGCATAAGCGCGGGATCGGCCATTACGCCATCTCGCCGAAGAATATGTATATCACCGCGCAGGGCAAGATCAAGATCTCGGGCTTTGCCACCGAGTACGAGCGCAAGCGCGGCACCGCGCTGAAATCGCAGCTCTTCGGCGGCGCGGCTGCTCCCGAGCAGTATGAGGACGACTTCCCGCTCGACGATGTGACCGATATCTACGGCTTCTGCGCCACGCTGTTCTACGCGCTGACAGGCCGCCTGCCCAAGAGCGCGCCCGAGCGCCTCAAGGACAGCCGCCTGCTCATGAGCACCAATACCGTCAAGCGGCTCCCGCCGCATGTGGTCTCTGCGCTGGCGAACGGCTTGCAGATCGAGCGCGAGAACCGCATCGTCGACTTTGACGAGCTGCGTTCCCAGCTTTCCGTGGCGCACACCGCCAAGGCGATCCAGGACGAGATTTCCCGCACGGCGAGCATGAACCTGCCCCGCACCGCGGAACAGAAAAAGTCCGACAGCAATATGTCGCATGTGTCCGTCACCATCATCGCCGCGGCTGCGACGATTTTGATCCTCGGCATCATCGGCGTGTTCTGGCTGATGCAGAACCCGCTCAAGGGAATGCTCGGCGGCGGCAGTATGACGCTTCCGTCCACCGAGGCAACCGAATGGACGGGCGACACCATCAAGAATTATATGGGCATGACGTTCGAGGATGCGGTCAAGTCCGCCGAGAACGACAACGCCATCCATATCGTCCGCAGCTATGCCGACGAATACAGCGACGAGTACAAGGAAGGCACCGTCATGGCGCAGAATCCTCCGGCGGGCGCGCGTGTGACCCAGCAGGATAAGGAGTCCGGCGTTTATGTCAGCCTGACCGTCAGCCGCGGCAAGCAGATGCGCGAGCTCCCCGATATCGAGGGTCAGACGCTCGACAAGGCGTCTCAGATGATCGCGGCGCAGGGTCTGCTGGGCACGGCGGAGTACGCCTACAACGACAAGTACGCCGAGGGCATCGTCGTCGGCTACCGCGAGAAGAGCAAGGGCGAGACCGTCGAGTACGGCACCAACGTCATCGTCATCGTCAGCAAGGGCAAGGAGCCTGTGACGGCGGAATCGGATGACGAATAAAAATGAAAATTTCGCGGCGCGTCAACGATACTTTGACGCGCCGCATTATTCTTTTTTTGTTCCTTTTGTACAGGTTCGACAAAGAAAAACTGGATATTTTTACAAGTTCTCTGTCGTTTCGTTGTATTTGCAATGGAAAAACCGGCAAAAATGGGTTACAATATAGACAATAAATCGGGTTTTGAAGAGACTTTTATCGATTTAGGCAGTTTAGGAGTTAAAATAGATCAAAGTCGTCTCTGCCATTAATTTAGCTTATTCCTTCTATAACCCAATTTACCCCCTGAAGCAGTCGAGGTTTAACCGCCTCGGCTGTTTCCCCTTTTTATCGCCTGCACGGTGAGGAGAAAGGTGCGCGACTCGATTTTTAGTCAATTTGCCCATGTCTTTTTTTCGCGGGATATGCTATAATAGGGATGTCAAAGAACCCAAGGTTTTATGCGGTTCTTTAGATTATTTAAGGGGTGGTAATATATGTTTTGCATCGGTCAGACCGTGCTCTATGGTTCTAACGGCGTATGTACAATCGACGATGTCACCGAAAAGCGTATCGGCAAGAGCAACCTGCAATACTATGTGCTCAGACCCGTTTGCACCGACACCTCAACACTTTTCGTGCCGACAGCCAACGAAAAATTGGTCAGCAAGATCCGCTGCGTCCTCACCAAGGAGGAGGCGAGCCGCATCCTCGGTGCGCTGCCCGCCTTCGGCAAGTGGAACAACAACAAGATCGAGCGCAGCGAGGCGTTTCGCGCCGTCATCTCAGGGGGCGACCGCGTGGAGCTGATCCGCCTGATCCGCCAGATACGCGCCCATGAACAGGAACAGCTCCGCAAAGGCAAGCGGCTGCATCTTTCCGACGAGCGCTTCCTCAAGGAAGCGGAAAAGATGATCTGCGAAGAATTCTCCCTCGTCCTCAACATCGACCGCAACGAGGTCCTCTCCCGCATCCTGCGAGCGGTCGGCTGAGCCGACAATCTGTCCGCGCGTGAAAAGTTGATAGAAACGGCAACCAAATAGCCCGCGTTACAGCGCGGGCTATCATTCTGTCCTTTTTCACAAACCTTGCACGCGCGGATTGACCCCCGCGGCGCGCGGGCGACAGCAAATAGTCGAAGAATCCCCCTCGGCGAGATACCGACCGCCTCTAATCGGGGGATCCTTCGACTAAACGCTGCGCGTTTTGCCCTTCGGGCACCGCTCAGGATGACAGGCGCCCAAGGGCGCTTTACCCGCGAAACAGACGTTTGCGAGCGTAGATGGGTCTAATGCACGCGTTATAACGCGGGATTCAAAGGTAACCGTCCTTCGAACGCTGCACGCGCGGACTGGATCCCGCGACACGCGGGGGGTTTACAAATTGGGAGAAAGATAGTACAATAGAGGAAAGCGGACTATCATCACCCGAAAGCGAGGGATCATCTTGACCAACATCAAACACGGCGCAGCGCTGCTGCTGACGCTCTGCCTGATTGTATCCATGACTTCCTGCAGCCGATTGCAGCCCCCTGCCTCCGAGCCGGAGACGGAAGCCGTCACCGCGCAGCCGACCGAGCCGCCCGAGGAGGACAAGCTCGACAAGCTCCTCGGCTCGATGACCATTGAGGAAAAGGTGGGTCAGATGTTCTTGGTGCGCTGCCCCGACGTCGACGCCGCGCAGTATATCACCGACTATCACCTCGGCGGGTTCATCCTCTTCGGCAGAGATTTTGCCGATAAGACGACGGAACAGGTCAGCCATGATATCCAGTCCTATCAGAAATCCTCGGTCAAGGTGCCGATGCTGATCGCCGTCGACGAAGAGGGCGGCGACGTCGTCCGCGTCAGCGACAACCCGAACCTGTACAGCGAGGCGTTCCCCTCGCCCAAGACCGTCTTTGAAAACGGCGGCTGGGAGGCGGTGGACGCCACCGAAAACGAGAAGGCGCAGCTTTTGCTCTCGCTCGGCGTCAACGTCAACATGGCGCCCGTCTGCGACGTGACCGTCAACGAGGACAGCTTTATGTACAGCCGCTCGTTCAGCGGCGACGTCGACGAGGTCAACACCTTCGTCACCAAGACCGTCAACATCTGCAAGGAAAAGCGCCTCGGCACCGTGCTCAAGCACTTCCCGGGCTACGGCGACAACGACGACACCCACGAGGGCGTGGCGGTGGATTTCCGCACGCTCGACTCCTTCCGCAAGACCGATTTCCTGCCCTTCAAGGCGGGGATCGAAGCGGGCGCCGACTGCGTGCTCGTGTCGCACAACCTCGTCGTCTGCATGGACGATGACAAGCCCGCGTCGCTCTCGCCCAAGGTACACGAGATCTTGCGCCACGAGCTGGACTTCAACGGGGTCATCATCACCGACGACCTCGCGATGGAGGGCGTCGCCCACTATGCGGACGAAGGGTCTGTCGCGGTGGAAGCCGTCAAATGCGGCAACGACCTGCTCTGCTGCTCCGACGTCGAGACCCAGTACCCGGCGGTGCTGGCGGCGGTGCAGAGCGGCGAGATCACCGAGGAACAGGTCGATTTGTCCGTCAGGCGCGTCCTCCAATGGAAGCGGCATTTGGGCTTGATCAGCTAAAAAAATAATACTCACCCCTCCGCAACAGAGGGGTGTTCTTTATGAGGTAACAATATGGATTACGCAAAGGAATTGGCAAAGCAATTTGAGATCAAAGAGGAATACGCCGCCAACATCATCTCCCTGCTCGACGACGGCAACACCATCCCCTTCATCGCGCGCTACCGCAAGGAGCTGCACGGCTCGATGGACGACCAGCTCATCCGCGCATTCAGCGAAAAGCTGGAATATCTGCGCTCGCTCGACAAGCGCCGCGAGGAGATACGCGCGCTGATCGCGACGCAGGAGAAGCTCACTTCCGAGGTGGGCGCGGCGCTGGACAGGGCGCAGACCCTCAGCGAGCTGGAGGACATCTACCGCCCGTTTCGACCCAAGCGCAAGACCCGCGCCTCGGTCGCGAAGGAGCGCGGCTTGGAGCCGCTGGCGCTGCTGCTGCTCAGGCAGGAGAAGGGCTTTTCACCCGCCAAGGCGGCAGAGGGCTTCGTCAGCGCGGAAAAGGGCGTCGACACAGCCGCTGACGCGCTGCAGGGCGCCATGGACATCATCGCCGAGCAGCTCTCCGACAGCGCCGAGATACGCAAGCAACTGCGCCCGATCGCCCGCCGCGGCGCCTGTCTGACCGCTTCCGCCGCCAAGGAGGGCGAGGACAGCGTCTACGCCATGTACTATGATTACACCGAGCCGATCAAAAAAATCGCGGGACACCGCGTTCTCGCGGTCAACAGGGGCGAGAAGGAGGGCTTCCTCAAGGTCAGCCTCACCCTCGACGAGCAGGAGCCGCTGCGCGTGATCGGCAGGCTGATCGACCGCCGCACCAACCCGCTGTGCAGCGACCTGCTGCAGCAGGCGGCTGCGGACGCCTATCGCCGCCTGATCTTCCCGTCGCTGGAGCGCGAGCTTCGCAGCGAGCTGACCGAGACCGCCGCCGAAAACGCCATGAAGGTGTTCGCGACGAACCTCAAACAGCTGCTCATGCAGCCCCCCGTCAAGGGCAAGACCGTGCTCGGGCTCGACCCGGGCTACCGCACGGGCTGCAAGGTCGCGGTGGTCGACGGCACCGGCAAGGTGCTCGACACGGCGGTCATCTACCCGACGCACTCCGAGCGCAAGATCGCCGAGAGCAAGCAGACGCTGCTGCGCCTGATTCAAAAGCACCGCGTCGACATCATCTCCATCGGCAACGGCACCGCGAGTAAAGAGACCGAGATGTTCACCGCCGAGGTGCTGCATGAGCTTGACAGAAAGGTGTACTACATGGTCGTCAGCGAGGCGGGCGCCTCCGTCTATTCGGCGTCCAAGCTCGCCGCCGCCGAGCTGCCGGAGCTGGATCTGACCCTGCGCAGCGCCGTGTCCATCGCGCGCCGCCTGCAGGACCCCCTCGCCGAGCTGGTCAAGATCGAGCCGAAGGCGATCGGCGTGGGGCAGTATCAGCACGACATGCCGCAAAAGCGCCTCGGAGAGACGCTGGACGGCGTCGTGGAGGACTGCGTCAACTCGGTCGGCGCCGACCTGAACACCGCCTCTGAGGCGTTGCTGTCGCGCGTATCGGGGCTGAATGCGGCGGTCTGTAAGAATATCGTCGCCTACCGCGAGGAAAACGGCTCGTTTCATTCCCGTGCAGAATTAAAAAAGGTCCCGAAGCTGGGACCCAAGGCGTTTGAGCAGTGCGCGGGCTTCCTGCGCGTGCCCGAGAGCAGAAACCCGCTCGACAACACGGGCGTGCACCCCGAGAGCTATCAGAGCGCAAAGCAGCTGCTGACGCTCGTTGAATATTCCGAAAAAGAAATAAAATCCGCGAAATTCGCCGACCTGCCCGCCCGCGTCAGGGCAAAGGGGGAGAAGCGCTTGGCGGAGCAGATCGGGGTCGGACTGCCCACGCTCGGCGACATCGTCAAGGAGCTGAGCAAGCCCGGGCGCGACCCGCGCGACGAGCTGCCCGCGCCGCTGCTGCGCAGCGACGTGCTGGGCATCAAGGACTTGAAGGAGGGGATGGTGCTCAAGGGCACGGTGCGCAACGTGATCGACTTCGGCGCCTTCATCGACATCGGCGTCCATCAGGACGGCTTGGTGCACATCTCGCAGATCTGTGACCGGTATATCCGGCACCCGTCCGAGGTGCTAAAGGTAGGCGACGTCGTGACGGTAAAGGTCCTCTCCTCCGACCCGAACAAAAAACGAATCTCCTTAACCCTACGGCTGTAGCCCGCGGTCGGCTGAGCCGACAATCTGTCCGCGCACCCGACGTTTATGAAAAGGTCAAAGAAAAAAGCCCGCGGCAGCGTGACGCTGCACCCAATCCGCGCACCCGACGTTAATAAAAAGGTCAAAGAGAAAAGCCCGCGCCAAAACGCGGGCTTAAATTCTATCCTCTTTTACAAACGTATCACGCGCGGAATGGATGGAACGTCACGTTCCCGTGGACTGCTGCTACAGTAGTAGTTATTCGATGATTTTGATCGAATTGATGACCGGCTGATCGGCTTTGAGGACGGTGCCGTTGGAATCCTGCACCGGGGTCTCTGCCGCGATCTTGTCCACGATCTCCATGCCGCTCGTCACCTTGCCGAAGGAAGCGTAGTTGCCGTCGAGGTGGGGCGCGTCCTGATGCATGATGAAGAACTGCGAGCTGGCGCTGTCGGGGTCGTTGGAGCGCGCCATCGAGATCACGCCGCGCACATGCTTGAGTTCATTCTTCACGCCGTTGTTTGCAAATTCGCCCTTGATCTTATTGGTGCTGCCGCCCGTGCCGGTGCCCAGCGGGTCGCCGCCCTGGATCATGAAGCCGCTGATGATGCGGTGGAAGGTCAGCCCGTCATAGAAGCCCTCGTTGACCAGGTTGAGGAAGTTCTGCACGGTCAGGGGCGCATAGGTGTCGTCCAGCTCCACGGTGATCACGCCCATGTCCTTGACGTCGATCTCCACCTTGCGCGAGGTGCCGGTGTAGGGCTTGTTGTAGCCGTCGGGGGAGAGCGTCGCAGGCTCGTCAGCCGAGACGGCGGAAGCAGCCGAAGTGTCAGCCGGTGCGGTCGTATCCGATTTGGTGTTGATTCCCACGATCTCGCTCTTGGTGCCGCAGCCGCCGAGGATGACGCAGGAGAGCGCCAGCGCCAGCGCCAGCACAACAGCGAGCACGCTTTTTGTCTTATGCATTTCACATAACCTCCGTAAAAATGATATCCTCACTATTCTATCACTACAGGGCGCGGAAAGTCAAGGGATTTGTTGACACATTTCGCGTATTGTGCTAAAATGATGGGCGGAATAAGATTTGGAAGTGAAACCATGAACAACGACAGAATCACCTATGTCACCGCGCATTCCAAGTGGTACCGCCTCAATCTCGGCGAGATCTGGCGCTACCGCGACCTGATGTGGCTCTTTGTCAAGCGCAACCTCACCACCTCCTACAAGCAGACGGTGCTGGGGCCGCTGTGGATCCTGATCAATCCGCTGCTGTCCACCACGGTATTCACGGTGATCTTCGGCGTGATCGCGGGCATCTCCACCGACGGCATGCCGCAGTTTTTGTTTTATATGACGGGCAACGTGCTGTGGGGCTTTTTCTCCGCCTGTCTGAACAAGGGCTCGTCCACCTTTCTCGGCAACGCCCGCCTGTTCGGCAAGGTCTATTTCCCGCGGCTGGTGTCGCCGCTCTCGGAGATGGTCTACAGCTTTATCAACTACGCGATACAGCTGGCGGTCTATATCGGTCTGGTCGTCTTCTTCGCGCTGACCACCGAGACGGTGCGCCCCAATCTCACGCTCTGTCTGGTGCCGGTGATGGTGCTGCAAACGGCGCTGCTCGGCATGAGCATCGGGCTGATCATCTCCTCGATCACCACCAAGTACCGCGACCTCAACATCCTCGTCAGCTTCGGCGTTTCGCTGTGGATGTATATCACGCCCGTGGTCTATCCCGTGTCGCGCATCCCCGGATGGCTGCGTCCGCTCTTCCTGCTCAATCCCGTCGCGCCGGTCGTCGAGAGCTACCGCCACGCCTTTCTGGGCTGCGGCTCGTTTGAGTGGGTCTACTGGCTGATCAGCCTCGCAGTCACCGCCGTGGCGGTCATGCTGAGTCTGATCGTGTTTAACAAGGTCGAAAAGAATTTCATTGATACGGTGTAAGCATGGATAAGAATTGTGTGATCAAAACCGAGGGTTTACAAAAGGAATATAAGCTCGGCGTGATCGGCTCGGGCACGCTGCGCGCCGACCTGCAAAGCTGGGTCGCCAAGAAGCGCGGCAGGGAGGACCCCAACCGCCGCATCGGCGCGAAGGAATACAAGCCCGGCGAGCGCTTTCTCGCCTTGGACGGCGTGGATCTGGAGATCTTCCGCGGCGAGCGCGTCGGCATCATCGGCGCGAACGGCGCGGGCAAGTCGACGCTGCTCAAGCTGCTGTCGCGCATCACCTCTCCCACCGAGGGCTCCATCGCCTACCGCGGCAGGATCGCCAGCATGCTGGAGGTCGGCACGGGCTTCCACGGCGAGCTGACGGGCAGGGAGAACATCTATCTCAACGGCGCGATCCTGGGCATGACCCGCGCCGAGGTCGACAGCAAGATCGACCGGATCATCGCGTTCTCCGAGTGCGAGCAGTTTATCGACACGCCCGTCAAGCGCTATTCCTCGGGCATGTTCGTCAAGCTGGCGTTCGCGGTCGCCTCTCACCTCGACGCGGAGATCATGATCATGGACGAGGTTCTGGCGGTCGGCGACATGAAGTTCCAGAAAAAATGCATCGCGAAGATGCGCGACCTCGCGGTCGACGAGAACCGCACCGTGCTCTATGTCTCGCACAACATGAGCACCATTCAGGAGCTGTGCAACCGCTGCATCGTGCTCGAGCACGGAAAGAAGGTCTATGACGGCGAGGTGGACGAGGCGATCAAGCTCTATATGGGCGGCGAGAACGACGAGTTCTTCTCCTACGAGTACACCGATGACCGCTACAAGTTCCCGGTCAAGCGCCACGATCTGAACCTCACCAAGATCAAGTACATCGGCAGGACGTCCAACCTCTTTTATGACGGGGAGCCTGTCAACGTCGAGATAGAGTGGGAGAATCTCGCGGATATCCCGTCGCTTTCGCTGCGCATCGAGGTGCAGGACGTGCGCCATATGCCGATCACCGCTTTTCTGATCGAGGACTTCTACAGCGGCAAAAAGGGCGAGACCCACAAGCAGCAGCTCAGCTTTGATGTGTCCCGCTTCGCCCGCGGAAGATTTTTGACCCGCTATGTGTTTTTCAATAAAAAAGACGCCGGGGCGGCGTTTGAGGATATCGAGAATTCGGCGGGCTTGGCATTCCGCCGCCAGACGACAGAGACCCACAAGCGCCCGTGGGAGCGCCTGTGGGGCAGCGTCCGATTGGGCGAAATAGAAGCAGTCACGTGAGCCCTTGGGCGCATGGCGAAGCCAATTCATGCCCGCGTGTCGCGGAACCCAATCCACGAGTGAAGCGTTCGCATGAACGGCGACCGTCATTCCCGCGTCAGAACGCGGGCATTAGACCCATCCTCACTCGCAAACGTCTGTTTCGCGGAGAAAGCGCCCACGGCGCCCGGAGGTCAATTCATTCTTGGCAGAAGGTTTTAAATACAAACAAACATTTATCATTGATTTCTGTTTTGAATTAAAAAAATTGCCCGCAGTCGGCTGAGCCGACTGCGGACTTTTGTATTGCCGTTTGTATTATCTTTTCAGGATGACAGATAACGGAAACATTCTGCCAAGAATGAATTGGCTTCGCCATGAATTGCCCTTCGGGCATAAATTGACCTTCGGTCATGAATTGCCTGCGGCATTTATTTTGCCCGCGCTATGACGCGGGCATGACGGTCACCGTTCATGCGAACGCTTCACGCGCGGATTGCTGCTACAGCCGTAGAGATATCTTCGATCACTTCTTGGCTGCACGGCTCGTGGAGGATCTCGTGGCGGGCGCCCTCGTAGAGCTTCATCTCGACTTTCTTGCCGTTTTTCAGCAGCTCCTCGTACACCTTCCTCACGCCCGCGCCGTAGCTTCCGACGGGGTCGTCCGCGCCGGAGAGCAGGAGGATGGGCAGGTCGGGGCTGACGCGGCTGAACCACTTGGCGCTGTTGCACAGGGTTTGCAGCTTGATCAGCGTCTCAAAGCCGTTGAGCGTGAAATGGTAGTTGCAGTAGGGGTCGCTGCGGTAGGCGTCGCGCACCGCAGGCACGGTGCTCAGCCATGAAATGCGGTCCTTCTCCTCCAAAAAGCGCTTGTTGTAGGAGCCGAATATCATTTTTTCCATCATGGGGGAGACCGCGCGGTCTCCTTCTTTTTTGATCTTGTGCGCGATCAGTGCCAAGCCGACCTCCGAGACGGGATTCGGACCCGCCGTGCCCATGACGATCAGCTTGTCCCAGAGCGCGGGCGTCGCGGCAAGGCGCACGATGAACGAGCCCATGCTGTGACCCATGAGCACGCAGGGCAGCTCCTTTCCGAATTCCGCCTTCATCTTCCGCGTCACGCTGCGCACATCGTCCGCCAGATTCTGCCACTTGCCGGGATAGCCCAGCTCGCTCATATCGCTGACGGTGTAGCCGTGACCGAGGTTGTCGAAGCCGTAGCACAGCCAGCCCTGCGCGGCGAGCGCGCGCATGACGTCCTCATAGCGGCGGATGTGCTCGGTCATGCCGTGCACGACATGGAACAGCCCGACGGGCGCCTCCTGCGGGAAAAAGATGCGGCAGTAAAGCTGATGGACGCCGTCGGAGGACGGTATTTTTCTCTCTTCAAATCGTATCGCAGTCATATGTCAGATTCCTCACTTGATAAGCATGATTGAACAGCCCTTCTCCACCCCTTGAGCAGCCTTTCGCGCTCACCGGCAGCGAGCATGGGCTTGAATACGGTGCAGGGCGTGTCGTCTTGGGAGAGGGAGCGGTAAAAGCCGACCGCCTGACCCGCCAGCAGCGCCGCGCCCGCCGCGGTGGCTTCCTTCTGCGCGGGGCGCAGTACCTGCAGGTTCGAGATATCCGCCTGAAACTGCATGAGCAGGTTGTTCGCCGAGGCGCCGCCGTCGACCTTGAGCGAGCCGATCTCGCTGTGCATGTCGCTGCGCATGGCTTGGATGACGTCCTCGGACTGGTAGGCGATGCTCTCGAGCGCCGCGCGGATGATGTGCTCCGCGCCGACGCCGCGCGTCAGCCCCGTGATGACCCCGCGCGCCCGCATATCCCAGTGCGGCGCGCCCAGCCCCGCAAAGGCGGGCACGATATAGACGCCGCCGCTGTCTTTGACCTTGCGGGCGAAGTACTCGCTGTCGGCGCTGTCCTTGATGAACCGCAGCTCGTCGCGCAGCCACTGGATGACCGCGCCGCCGACAAAGACGCTGCCCTCGAGCGCGTACTGCACGGGCATGTCCCTTCCCGTGGCGGCGACGGTGGTCAGCAGCCCGTGGCGGCTGAATACGGGCTTGTGTCCGGTGTTCGCGAGCAGGAAGCAGCCCGTGCCGTAGGTGATCTTCATGTCGCCTTCGTTCAGGCAGCCCTGACCGTAGAGCGCCGCCTGCTGGTCGCCCGCGATGCCGCACAGGGGCACGCGCGCGCCCATGAGGTTCATTTCGCCGTAGATTTCGCTGCTGCTTCTGACCTCGGGGAGCATGCTCATCGGGATGTCGAAGAGGCGGCACAGCTCCTCGTCCCAGCGGCAGGTATTGATATTGTACAGCATGGTGCGGCAGGCGTTGGTGCGGTCGGTGACGTGCACCCGCCCGTCGGTGAGCTTCCACAGCAGCCATGTGTCCACCGTGCCGAACAGCAGCTCGCCGCGCTCCGCCCTGGCGCGGGCGCCGTCGACATGGTCGAGGATCCACTTGATCTTGCCGGCGCTGAAATAGGCGTCGAGCCGCAGCCCGGTCTTTTCGGCGATCATATCGCCGCAGCCCTCGCGCGCCAGCTGCTCGCAGATTTCTGCGGTGCGGCGGCACTGCCAGACGATGGCGTTGCAGACGGGCTTGCCGGTCGTCTTGTCCCAGACGACGGCGGTCTCGCGCTGGTTGGTGACGCCGACGCCCGCGATCTCGGCGGGGGAGACGCCGCTCTTGGCGATACACTCGGTCATCGAGGCGTACTGGTTGGCGTAGATGTCCATGGGGTCGTGCTCGACCCAGCCGGGGCGGGGATAGATCTGGGGAAACTCGTGCTGCGCCATGCTCACGACCCTGCATTCGCGGTCAAAGAGGATGCTGCGCGCGCTGGTGGTGCCCTCGTCGAGGGCGAGAATGTACTGTTTCATCTCTCAAAAAAACTAAACGACGGGGACGGGCACAGCCCGCCCCCTTGGTATCTCACGTACGGATGTCGGCTCAGCCGATCGGCTCAAAGTCCGCGACGCCGTGCTTGCACAGCGGGCAGATGAAGTCCTCGGGCAGGTCCTCGCCCTCGTAGACATAGCCGCAGATCTTGCAGACCCAGCCCTTTTTGCCCTCGGTCTCGGGCTTGGGCTTGACGTTGTTCTGGTAGTAGGTGTAGGTCATGGTCTCCTTGTCCGAGATCACGCGCGCCTCGGTGACCGAGCAGATGAACATGCCGTGGGTGTCGAGGTCGATATAGTCCTCCACCTTCAGCGACATGAAGGAGTTGATATACTTGGGCAGGAACACCAAGCCGTTGTCGGAGCGCAGCGGGGTGCAGCTTGCGAATTTATCGACGTTCTTGCCGCTCTGGAAGCCGAAGTTCTCAAAGACGCTGAACGGCGCCTCCACCGACAGGCAGTTGACGTTCATCACGCCCGTGTTCTTGATGGTGTGGTGGGAGTAGTTCTGCTTGTTGATGCAGACGGCGACGCGGTTGGGCGAGTTGGTGACCTGGGTGACGGTGTTGACGATCAGGCCGTTGTCCTTCTTGCCGTCGTTGGAGGTCACGACATAGAGGCCGTAGCCGATGTTGAACAGCGCGGTGAGGTCGTTCTTGTTCGCCTTCTCGCCGTCCTGCTCGATGTAGTCGTGACAGAGCGCCTCGGCGAGCGCTTCAAGCTGCGCCTTGCTGTCGTCGTTGAGCGCGGAGACGATGCGCACGACAGGCTCTAAGAAATCGAGCTTCTTGCAGCCCTCCAGCATTTTCTTCATGGTCTTGGCAGCCAGCGGCGCCCACGAGCCGTTCTCGATGAAGCCGACGGTTCTGTTCTGGAAGTTGCGCTCGGTCAGGTGCTCGATGAACTCGCGCATGAAGGGGAAGATATCCGCGTTATAGGTGGTGGTGGCGAGCACGATCCTGCCGTAGCGGAAGGCGTCCTCCACACACTCCGCCATATCCTCGCGGGCGAGGTCGGCGACGACGACCTTGGGGCAGCCCTTCGCCTTGAGCTTTTCGGCGAGCAGCTCCACCGCCTGCTTGGTGTGGCCGTAGACGGAGGTATAGGCGATCATGATGCCCTCGCTCTCGACGCCGTAGCTCGACCAGGTGTTGTAGAGGTCGAGGTAGTAGCCGAGGTTTTCCTTGAGGATGGGGCCGTGCAGCGGGCAGATGATCTGGATATCCAGCTTTGCCGCCTTTTTCAGCACGCTCTGCACCTGAGCGCCGTACTTGCCGACGATGCCGATGTAGTAGCGTCTCGCCTCGCACGCCCAGTCCTCGTCGGCGTCCAGCGCGCCGAACTTGCCGAAGCCGTCGGCGGAAAAGAGCACCTTGTCCTTGGTGTCATAGGTCATGATGACCTCGGGCCAGTGCACCATGGGCGCCGCGACGAACGCCAGCGTATGCTCGCCGAGCGAGAGGGTGTCGCCCTCCTTGACGACGATGCGCCTGTCCTCGAACTCGGTGCCGAAGAAGTTCTTCATCATCGTGAACGCCTTGGCGCTGGAGACGATGGTTGCGTCGGGATAATTCTGCATAAAGTTGAAGATATTGGCGGAGTGGTCGGGCTCCATGTGCTGCACGACGAGGTAGTCGGGCTTTCTGTCGCCGAGGGCTTCGTCGAGGTTGCTGAGCCATTCGAATTTGAAGTTGCGGTCGACCGTGTCCATCACGGCGATCTTCTTGTCGAGGATGACGTAGGAGTTGTACGCCATGCCGTTGGGCACGACATACTGACCCTCAAACAGGTCGATTTTGCGGTCGTTAACGCCGACATAGCGGATGTCGTTTGTCACTTGCATAATAAAACCTCACTTTGATGTATATTTTGGGTTATGCTTGGTACAATTGTAACATAGTATTAGGCGTTTGACAAGAAGTTTTATGAATTTCGCGGAAAAATTTCGAGATAGTTTGTACACAAAATATTATCACGCAAATCTATTGACAAGCCCGTTTCACTCTGCTACAATAGAGAAAAAGCAAACAGGAGGTCATGCGGATGTCATTTTACGATTTCACGGTCAAAACGCGCAGGGGAGAGGATTTTGATCTTTCCACGCTTCGCGGCAAGGCGGTTTTGGTGGTCAACACCGCCACGGGCTGCGGGTTCACGCCGCAGTACAAGGGCTTGGAGGCGCTGTATGAGCGGTATCACGAGCGGGGGCTTGAGATCCTCGACTTTCCCTGCAACCAGTTCAACAATCAGGCGCCCGGCAGCGACGAGGAGATTCATCAGTTCTGCACGCTGCGCTACAAGACGCAGTTCGATCAGATGAAGAAGATCGAGGTCAACGGCGAGAATGAGTCGCCGCTGTACACCTTCCTCAAACGCGAGATGCCCGACGAGGAGGTCAAGGGCTTGAAGGCGCGGGCGGCGATGAAGGCGGTCTCGAAGCTGAGCAAGAGCACCCGCACCCCTTCGGACATCAAGTGGAATTTCACCAAGTTCCTCGTCGACCGCACGGGCAGGGTGGTCGGCAGGTACAACCCGACGGTGGAGCCGGAGAAGCTCTCGGGGGATATCGAGGCGATCCTCGGATGACGGAGGAGAAGTACGAAGCCCTGCGGCTGAAAAACCAGCTCTGTTTTCCGCTGTATCTCTGCGCCAAGGAGCTGCAGCGCCGCTATGCGCCCTGTCTGGACGCGCTGAACCTGACCTATACCCAGTATGTGGTGATGATGTATTTCTGGGAGCACGGCAGCTCGAACGTCAAGGCGATCGGCAGGGCGCTGCTGCTCGATTCCAGCACGCTGACGCCGCTGCTGAAAAAGCTGGAGCAGAAGGGATATCTGACGCGCACCCGCTCCAAGGAGGACGAGCGCAACCTGATCGTCAGCCTGACCGAGAGCGGGCAAGCGCTGCGCGACCGCGCACTGGACGTGCCCGCCCAAATCGGCGCCTGCCTCGCCCTCACCGAAGAAGAAGCCGCCACCCTTCACAAAATCCTATACAAACTTCTATCGAGTGTCACGCTGCCACTAACCACTAACCACTAACCCCTAGCCACTACAACCAAGGAGGAAAAACCATGTCAGTCATTACCGTAAACGAAAACACCTTTGAAAAAGAAGTCATCCTCGCGGACAAGCCCGTGCTGGTCGATTTTTATGCCGACTGGTGCGGACCCTGCCGCATGCTCAGACCCACGCTGGAAGCGATCGCCGACGAGAGAAGCGACGTCAAGGTCGCGGCGGTGAATATCGACGAGAATCCCGACCTCGCGGATGAGTTCGATATCGCCACCATCCCCTGCGTCATCCTCTTTCAAAACGGTGCCGAGGCGGACAGAAGCATCGGTCTCGTGCCCAAGGAGGCGCTGGAAGCGCTGTTGGGGTGAGCGCCGTGACGGATATCATCATCATCGGCGCGGGTCCCGCCGGCATGACCGCCGCCATCTACGCCCGCCGTGCCGCCATGAGCGTGCTGGTGCTCGAGGCGGTGAGCTGCGGCGGGCAGATCATCAACACCCCCGAGATCGAGAACTATCCCGCGGCGGCGCATATCTCGGGCTTTGACTTCGCCACCAAGGTCTACGAGCAGGCGAAGGAGCTGGGCGCCCAATTCCGCTTTGAGCGGGCGCTGTCCATCCGCGACGGCGGCGCTGTCAAGACCGTCGTCACCGCCAAGAACAGCTATGACGCTTCGGCGGTCATCATCGCCACGGGCAGCCGCAACCGCGCACTGGGGCTTGAAAACGAGGACAGGCTCGTCGGCAGGGGCATATCCTACTGCGCGACCTGCGACGGCGCATTCTTCCGCGGCAAGGACGTGGCGGTCGTCGGCGGCGGCAACACCGCGCTCGAGGACGCGCTCTATCTTGCGAACATCGCGCGCAGGGTCTATCTCATCCATCGGCGCGACACGTTCCGCGGGGAAGAGGCGACCGTCGAAAGGCTGAGGGCGCGCGACAATGTGACCTTCGTCCTCAACAGCCGCGTGACCAAGCTCAACGCGGGCAAGCGCTTGGAGAGCATCGTCACGGAGGACAGCGAGGGCAATACCCGCACCCTTGACGTGAGCGGCATGTTCGTCGCGGTCGGCAGGGTGCCCGAGAATCAGCCCTTCTCAGACCTGATCGAGCTCGACAGCGCGGGCTATGCCGTGACGGGCGAGGACTGCCGCACCAAGACGGCGGGCATTTTCGTCGCGGGCGACAACCGCACCAAATCCGTGCGCCAGCTCGTAACAGCCACCGCCGACGGCGCTACGGCTGCTACGGCTGTAGCAGCAGGGCGCCTATTGCAAACGTCGCGTAAAGAGTAACGTTTCTGCAACGGCGCGCTATAACGCGGGCACTTTTTTGACCTTATTAACAAACGTTGCACGCGCGGAGAAAGCGCCTACGGCGCACGCGTTATAGCGCGGGCTTAAATTCTAACCTTTTTAACAAACGTTGCACGCGCGGAGAAAGCGCCCTTGGGCGCCTGTCATTCTGAGCGGTTTTGCGCAGCAAAAATTTGCGTCAGCAAATAGTCGAAGAATCCCCTTTTGTGA
>CACZWQ010000006.1:0-10220 GCA_902784855.1 uncultured Ruminococcus sp.
CGCATACTGCGCTGCGAACACCGAAAGCTCGCCCACGGGTGAGTATTTTTTGAAGATGACCTCCCCGTCGGTAGCCGTGTAAATCTCCAGCGGGTCGCCCTCGCGGATACGCAGGGTCCTTCTGATCTCCTTGGGGATGACGACGCGACCGAGGTCGTCGATGCGCCGGACAATTCCCGTAGCCTTCATACCGATAATCTCCCTTGCTGTTCATAATTTGGCAAAAATCTTGCATGATTATTGTATGAATAGCCGTCGCCGTTATGCGCAAATCATGGTATTTGCAAAAATTGGAACTACGGCTGTAGCAGCAATCCGCGCCTGCGTGCCGCGGAGGTCAGTCTGCGCGTGAAGGGTTTGTTTGTGCAGTTACCGTTAGTGCCCGCGTTAAGGCGCGGGATAAAAACCTAACCTTACGCACAAACGTTGCATACGCGGATAAAGCGCCCTTGGGCGCCCGCGGGCACACGTGTCATTTTTATGGGATAGTTTAAAAATGACAATAAAACTTTGCAAAAACACTTGACAAGTAAACTTGGCGATGGTATAATCTAAGCATACCAAGTAAACTTGGCAAAACAGAAAGGAGCTTTTGCAATGAATAAAGAACAAATCTTAACGATGGCGCAGGACGAGGGAAAGGAAAGGGACTTGCCCGATCTGGAAGCGCAGAAAAGCGGCGCATGGACAGCCTATATTCTCGGCGTGATTTTGCTCATAGTGGTTGATACGGTAAACGGCTTTGTGCTGCACTATGTCAACAGGGGCGCGGATTTTGTGCTGTTTTCCATGGCATGCGCCGTGTTTTTGATAAAATACATCCGTCTGAGAAAGCGGCATGAGCTGATCGTCGCGATTATCTGGGGCGTGCTCGCGGTGTCAATGCTTGTTGTATGGATCATGCAGCTGATGGGTGTGATTTGATATGGATAATGAACTAATTCTGCGAAATAACCTTGCTTCGGCAAGAAAGGAAAGGCATTTGTCCCAATCCGAGCTTGCGAAGCTGGTCGGCGTATCGCGAAATACGATCAGCTCAATTGAAACAGGTCAGTTCAATCCCACTGCCAAGCTTGCGCTGATTCTATGCGTCGCGCTTGATAAAAAATTTGAGGAGCTTTTTTATTTTGACTGAGGTATGATCCGATAGTACAAATACGGAAAAAATCACGATGGGATCAATTTGGTTCCATCGTGATTTTTCGGGTGTTTCCCGATGTGTTTTTTGAATCGATTTGATACAAAAGTCTCTATACGAAGATGATACAGCAAAGTGATTCTTTTTTTCGTCCTACAGGGAATCGCATTTGGCTAAAAATGAGATTTTAGCTCCTTTTGTTGCAATTATGAGAATTGTATGATAGTATATACTTATTCCGATTTCTTTATATCGCTTTTTAAAAAAGGAAGTGCACGACATGAAAATTCCATTTTCTCCGCCGGATATCGGCAAGGATGAAATTGAATTAGTGACCGAGGTGCTGGAGTCCGGCTGGATTACGACAGGACCGAAAACAAAGTTATTGGAGCAGCGAATAGGAGACTACTGTCATACCGGCAAAGCCGTATGTCTTTCTTCACAGACGGCATGCGCGGAGATGACGCTGCGCATCCTCAAGGTGGGACCCGGCGATGAAGTGATCTTGCCGGCTTATACATATACCGCGACCGCTTCCATCGTATATCATGTCGGCGCAACTCCCGTCATGATCGACTGCAAGCCCGGTTCATATGAGATGGATTACGACAAGATGGAGGAAGCGATCAACGAGCGCACGAAGGTCATCATTCCCGTTGACCTTGCGGGCGTTGTCTGCGATTATGACCGCATCTACGAAGCCGTTCGCAGGAAAAGAGACATTTTTCAGCCCAAAGGCAAGATCCAGGAGCTGCTCGGCCGTGTGATCATCATGTCGGACGCAGCGCATGCGTTCGGTGCGCGCTGGCACGGTCAGATGTGCGGCGAGATCGCCGATTTCACGAATTTCAGCTTCCATGCGGTCAAGAACCTCACGACTGCCGAGGGCGGCGCGACAGTTCATCGTCTGCGTACCCGTATTGATGAGGAGAAGCTCTATAAGCAGTACATGCTGTGGTCGCTCCACGGTCAGACGAAGGACGCCTTCGCAAAAAGCAACGCTCCCGGCTGGGAATACGATGTTGTGGACGCTCAGTATAAATGTAATATGCCCGACGTCTTGGCGGCGCTCGGTCTGGCGCAGCTGAACCGCTACGAGAGCATGCTCAAAAGGCGTCACGCGCTGATCAAGTACTATAACGAGGAATTCAAAAACCTCGATATTCAGGTGCTCAACCACGCCGACGAAAACCACCGCAGCAGCGGTCATCTGTATTTTGTCCGCTTCAACGGCAAGGACGCGGATTACAGAAACGAATTTTACCAAAAGATGGCGGAAAACGGCGTGATGTGCAACGTTCACTTCAAGCCGCTTCCCATGCTGACGGCGTATAGCAGCAAGGGCTTTGATATCGCCGATTTCCCGAATGCCTATGATCAGCACAAGAATCAGCTGACGCTGCCGATGAACTCCGTCATCACCGACGATGAGGCGGAATATGTAGTCAAGACCTTCAAAAAGGTGTATGACGAGTTGGCATAACGACGCCGGCGTTACAGCGCGGGCGACGATGATAACCGTTCCAACCGACCTTTCACGCGCGGAGAAAGCGCCCTTGGGCGCCCGCGGGCTCAGTCTGTAGAAAAAGCCATGTTTCGGCAGAAGCTGAAACATGGCTTTTGCTTTTGAATAATGGGTTCCGTTCACACAAGCCCTTCTGTTCATGCCTCCTTTTTCTCGGATAGGGATGGACAGAGCGGAGGGCTTACTTCAGGGGCGCGCAGTATTCGTCGTTGATCTTCTGTACCTTTTTGACGCGCCGCACATATTTCTCGGCGGTCAGCGGCTCGGTCGCCATAAACGTTTTGACGATCTCCATGGCGATCATGCCGCCGATGATCTTGGCTCCGAGGCCGAGCACATTGGCGTCGTTGTGCTGGCGTGCCAGCATGGCGCAGAACGGATCCTGACAGACACAGGCGTAGATGCCGCTCACCTTGTTGGCGATCATGGCGCTGCCGTAGCCCACGCCGTCAACGAAGATTCCCCTGTCGCATTCTCCCTTTGCGACAGCCAGCGCTGCCGGCAGAACGAAATCGGACAGGTCGCAGGAGACCTCATCATAGGCGCCGAAGTCGACGACGGTGTGTCCCTGTGACTCCAAATACGCCTTGATCTCGTTTTTCATGGATGTGCCTGCGTGGTCGTTTGCCATTGCGATTTTCATAAAAACAGCTCCTTTCAATTTTGATAAGATGGTTTTATATTGCGTTACTAATATTATAGCATAGTCACCGCCGCGCCGTCAATCCGCACGTGAAGGTTTTGCGGGAGCGGTCACCGTCGCGCTCGCGTGCACATCTCAATAAAAATGATTGAATTTATCGTGCTGATGTGGTAAACTATGATAGTAAAGATCAAGAGGGGGGATAGGCATGTTACACAGGAGAAGACGACGGTTTTTTGCGATCGTCTGCATCATGCTGCTTTTGCTGTTGACGGTGGCAGTGCTGCCCTTGGCGGGCATAACGGACTGCCGCGCGGCGGCAGCCTACACCGTGTATGGCAGTCAGACCATGCTGGAATCCGCGAAAATCGATTACTTTGCCTATATGGAATGGCTCAGCGCGCACGATGCCGACAGCGACTCTCCCGACTATTATCTCGGCACGCCTTACATCGGCGGCGATTACCGCACGCCCAACGGCGAAGTCTATTCCTCCGGCAACCGTCCGCCGTCCTACGCGCCCTACTATGGACACGGGATGAACTGCACGGGCTTTGTGCGCAGCGTTCTGACCCGTGCGGGAGAGAAAAGCGGCGCGCCCAAATCGGCGCTCAGCGCCCTGCCCGCCATGCGCGGAAACTTCACCTACTGGAGCAATCACAGTATCTACCGCCTGTATTTCGCGGGCAGCAGCTGCATAAAGAACGCCCTGAACGCGGGTGTGCTCGAAAAAGGCGACATCCTCTGGATCAGGGGCACCGCCGATGAGCACACGGGCATCTTCTACGGCGATACACCGACGGACAACCGATTCTGGCACTCGGGTCCCGGGCTGAAAAAGAATGCGGTCACGACGATACAGGCGTGCGGATCGCCGCTGGGCATGTATGTGATCAAGGCGGTCCATCCGTCGCGCCGACCCGTTGCGCCGACAGAGGAACCCACCGAGGCTCCGACCGAGACGCCCGCTGTTCTCAGGGGAGACGTCAACCGAGACGGCGTAATGGATATTGACGACGTCACGCAGGTGCAGCGCTGTTTGGCGGAATTCACCCGCGAGGACGGCACGCCCTATGCGGATATCCCCGACTGGCTGTTGCTTGCCGACCGGGACGCCGACGGCGCGGTCACCATCACAGACGTCACAGACATGCAGCGCGCGCTGGCGCGATTCTGACGTTCGGAGGTCGGTCATGGACAGCATTATCTTAATACCCGCTTACAAGCCCGAAGCGCAAATGACAGACCTCGTCGCCGCGCTGGCACAAAAGAACCTGACCGTGGTGGTCGTCGACGACGGCAGCGGCGCTCCATACCGCGACCGGTTTGCCGGGGTCGAGGCGCATGCACGGCTCGTCACCTGTGAACAAAACGGGGGAAAGGGAGAAGCGCTCCGCGTCGGACTGCGCTATATCCGAGAGCATTTTTCTCCGCCCTATTCCGTTGTGACTGCCGACGCGGACGGTCAGCACCGCGTCAAGGATATCCTGCGCGTCGCGCGTGTCGCACGGCGTCATCCCGAGTCGCTCGTGCTCGGCTGCCGCACCGTCAGCAGGGAAATGCCGCTGCGCAATTGGTTCGGCAATTTCTATACCAAGATCGCCTTTTTCCTGGCGACGGGAAGGTTTTTCCGCGATACGCAGACGGGGCTGCGCGGCTTCTCCGACCGGATGATCCCCTATCTGCTCGGGATCCGCGGCAATCGCTATGAATACGAGACGAATGCGCTGCTGTGGTGGGGGCGCTGCGGTCAGCCCATCCTCGAGGTGCCCATCCGCACGGTCTATCTCGACGGCAACAGCACCTCGCACTTCAAGGCGGTGCGCGACTCGGTCCGCATCTATGCGGAGATACTCAAATTCTCCGCCCTGCCGTTTGGCTGCTTTTTGCTCGATACGGCGCTGTTTTGCCTGCTTGACGCATTCCTGCCCCTGAACGGCGTGATGCTTGTCCTCGCGAACAGCTTTGCGCGGTTGGGGACGACGGCGCTTTGGTTCAGCCTGCTGTACCGCTCCGGCAGGAAGCATATTTCTGATTTCGAAATAAAAACCCCGCAGCTGCTCGCCTTTGCCGCAGCCGACTGGCTGCTGAATACGGCGGTACTGTGGGGCATGATACAGGTCATCACGCCGCTGTGGGCGAAGGTGATCGCCGATGTGCTGTTATTTTTCATCGGCTTGATCCCACAGCGGGCGGTTTTTACACCTTTGTCGCGTAATAAAAAGCGACGCGGAGGCAGAGCATGAGAAGAAAAGACAGGGAGATCACGGACGGTCAGGCGATCGAGCGCTTCATTTCCGAGCAGCAGATCATGCGGGTCGGGATGATCGATGACGGCGAGGTTTATCTTGTGCCGGTCAATTACGGCTTCAAAAACGAAAACGGCGCCTACACCTTCTATTTTCACGGTGCAGGCGCGGGGCGAAAATATACGCTTGCGCAGTCAAGACCGCGCGTCGGCTTTGAGATCGACGGGGAGTACAGCCTGCTGCCGGCCGAGAAAGCCTGCGGTTATTCCGCGCGGTATCGGAGCGTGATCGGCAACGGCGTACTCTCTGTCGTATGTAATCCGGAAGAAAAAGCAAAAGCGCTTGATCGCGTGATGAAGCAGCTTACGGGAAAAAGCGGCTTTTCCTTTGAAGCGGCAGCGCTGAGGGCGACAGCCGTTTTCAAGCTCGAGGTCGAGCGGCTTTCCTGTAAGGCGAGCCCGTGACGCGCCGCGTCAGCTCATGCGGAAGAAGTTCATCAGGCTGAATCCGGTCGGCAGCGGGATGGTGCACATGTAGACGGTGGCAGCGATCACGCCGATGATGGCGACGATCAGCACGACCCTGCGGTTGGGCAGGTGACGGAACACGCCGACGATACCAAGCAGGAACAGCACGACGGAATAGATGACATTGACGAGGTTATAGGCGTCTCCGTGTGCGTTGTCCAGCTTGCCCTGCTCGAGGAGCTGCTGCGACTGTGCGACGAGCTTTTTGGATTCCGTGAAGTACCGATCCTTCATGCCCTCGATCTCAAAGGGAGAGAGCATGCCGTCGGTCATCTCGTTTGTGGCTTCCTTTAGGATGTCGCTGCTGCTCTGATTGATGAATGCCCGCATTTTTTCCTCATATACTTGCGCTTCCGCCTCGTTGCCCTTCATTCTGGCTACTTCGGCGTCAAGCTGGTAGTCGATCGCGGTGTTCCAAGCCATCATGTCGGACAGATAAATTTGCATCGCCGTGTTGTAGGCGGCGTTGCCCTCGGCGGCGAGGTTGTTGCTCTTGGTGTAGTTGGTCGCCTGATTGCCGCCGTGGAGTGAGCCGATCCAGGTAGCCCACGCCGTCAGCAGCGCGGTGATACCCAAAAAGATCGCGACGATGATCTCGATGCGGTTGGCGGTGAGCAGGGTTTTCTTTTCGGTTTTTTCCTCAGTCTCTGCGGAAGCGGCTTCTGCGAGCGCTTCCTCGGGAACGGCTGCTTCCGTTTCCGGCTTTTGGTTTTCTGTTGCCATTGGGGATTCCCTCCGATTGTCAAGATTTTTTGCGCACGAGCGCTTTATCATTATAGCATATTGCATAATCAATTTCAACACCCGCGTGTCGCGGGTGCCAATCCGCGCGTGAAAGGTGTGTAAGAACGGTAACCGTCATACCCGCGTCAGAACGTGGGAAGATAACTTAACCTTACTTACAAACGTTGCATGCGCGGAGAAAGTGCCCACCGGTATGGTAATGGGAAGGAGAATGGATTTGATGGGATACGATCGACAAGACCTGATTTCGGTCATCATTCCCGTATACAATATGGAGGACTGGCTGTCGCGTTGTCTGGACCCGCTGCTGCAAAGCGATTACCGCGCGCTGGAGATCCTCTGCATCGACGACGGCAGCACCGACGGCAGCCCGTCGATTTTGCGGGACTACGCGCAAAGGGACAGCCGTGTCAGGACCATCCGCACCGAAAACGGCGGCGTCGCACATGCGCGGAACGTCGGCTTGGCGCATGCCGCGGGGCGGTTTTGTACCTTTCTCGATTCCGATGACCGTCTGCACCCGCAGTTTTTCAGCGTGATGACGCGGTTGCAGCGGCAATACGGCGCGGACATTGTCTCGGCGTGCTTTCGCGAGCTCGCGGAGGGCGACAGCGCGTCGGCGATCCCGGTCGACCCCGACAGCCTGAGCGTGTCCGTATTCACGGGCAGCGACGCCCTGCGCTCCGATCAAATCAGGGTTTTCGTCTGCTGCAAGCTGTTCCGGACAGACTTGGTGCGCGACATGCGGTTCAACACCGCGCTGCACTACGGCGAGGATACCGACTTTATCATCGAATGCTACCGCAGGCACCCCGACATCGTCACCGTCGCCGCGCCGTGTGCGCTCTATGACTATTTTTATCGCGACGGTTCCGCGACCAACAGCGCCGACTACGCGGGGGCGATCGCGCTTTACGAGCATTTTTATCAAAAGATCAACGACGCCGCCGACAAAAAAAGCATGCGCTGGTATATGGAGGAGCTGCTGCGCCGGAGCATCGCGTGGATCGAGGTCTGCGACAGAAACGGCGCCGACAAAGAGGGCGCAGCATTTCGCGACCTTGCCGACCGTGCGCGGCGGCTGGATAAGCGATACCGGATCAGCCCGTTCAGGCAGGCTGTGCTTTATCATACGCTGATCCGCTTCCCGGCGCTGTTTCGCGCCTATAAAAAATACACCCCCGGAACGGAGTGAGAAAAATGATCACGGCAGTATTATCGGTTTACAATACGGGGCAGTATCTGCCCAAGGCGATGGACGCCATGCTCAGCCAGACTTACCGCGACTTTGAGATCATCCTGGTCGACGACGGCTCGACCGACGGCAGCGGTGCGGTCTGTGACGAGCAGGGACGCCGCGCAGACAACATCCGCGTCTTTCACAAGCCCAACGGCGGCTTGTCCTCGGCGCGCAATCTCGGCATTGAGCACGCCGAGGGCGACTACATCCTCTTTCCCGACCCGGACGACTGGGTCGAGCCGCGCTATCTCGAGGGCTTGCTCGCGATCCGCGAAAAGTACAACGCCGATCTCAGTGTCTGCGGTCACTACTTTTTCGAGCAGGGCTGCGACCACCTGTGGAACGCACAGGGCAGGGAAGAGGTGTTTGACACCGCCGAGGCGCTCGAACGGCTCATGCAGCCGAAGTCCTTCTGCGGCTATGCGTGGAACAAGCTCTACTCCATGGACGTCATCCGCGCGCACGGGCTGCGCTTCGACGAAGAGCTGGGGATGGCGCAGGATCTGCACTTTGCGCTGCGCTATATCAAGCTGTGCCGCCGCGTCGCCTATGACCCGCAGACGCCGCTCTATCACTATAACCGCGATACCGTCGGCGTGACGACCTACGATTCGCCGCTCACGCCGCGCAAGCTCAGCGGGCTGAAAACCTATTTGAAGATCGCCGCGCTGACGCATGACGACTATCCCGCGATCGAAGCGGAATCGCTGGGGGTACTCAGCGACACGGCGCTGCAATACCTCTATCTCTATTATTACTTTAAAATGAAGGAGCCGCAGACGATGGCGCTGCTGCGCGGCTACCAGCGGGATTACTTTTCGTATTTTCTCGCCAGCCCCTCCTACTCGCGTCAGCGCAAGCTGTTGGGCAGGGTCGCCAAGGTGTCGCCGCGGCTGTATTATCTGTTTTTCCAGTCCAAGAGAGTGCTGTTTGACTTTGTCAGGAGGCTGACGGGCAGACAGCGGGAAATATAGCGGCAGGAGGTGGGCACAGTGAAAATCTTAGAGCTGTTCGGCGGAGTCATCCGCTTCGGCGGCGAGGAGCTGTTTGTCTTCAACTGCCTGCGGAATCTGGAGTTGCCGCAGGCGCAGATCGACTGCCTTGTCGCGGAGGACTGCGGCAACGAAGCGTTCCGCAGCTTTGTTGAGTCGCGCGGCGGCAGGATGTTTGAGCTGAACACCCCCGTGCATGCCACGCGGTTCACCAACCACCTCTACCGACCTGCCTGCGCGTTTTTCCGGCAGCACCGTTACGACGTGGTACATATCCATTCCAGCAGCACCCCGGCGCTGGCGGTCTTGGCTGCGGCGGCGCATCGGGCGGGTACGCCCAAGGTGATCGTCCACTCGCACACGACGGGCAAGGCCGATTCTGTGCAGCACCGGCTGTTCCGCTTTCTTGCGTCGCTTTCCATGCGCAGGCACGTCGACGTTTACTGCGCCTGCTCCTCGGCGGCAGCGCAGTGGAAGTTCATGCCGAAGTATGCCGCGCAGGCGATCATCGTCAAAAACGGCATCGACACTACCCGGTTCCGCTATGACGCGATCGCCCGGGAGCGCATGCGCGCGCAGCTGGATATCCCCGCAGACGCCTTTGTGATCGGCAATATCGGCAGGCTGTGCCAACTGAAAAACCAGCGCTTCCTGATCGATGTGTTCGCGCGCATCGCCGCGGCGGATGAGAACGCGCGGCTGATCCTCATCGGCGAGGGCGAGGATCGGGAAATGCTGATTGATGCCGTCGCGGAATATGGCTTGACCGGGCGGGTGAGCCTGACGGGCAACGTCACGAATGTGCAGGAATACCTCTGCGCGATGGATGTATTCGCCCTTCCCTCACAGTATGAGGGCTTGGGGATCGTCGCCGTAGAGGCGCAGGCAACGGGGCTTCCCGTCGTCGCGTCCAAGGGCGTGCCGCAGGAGATCAAGCTGACGGACGCGGTGCGTTTTTTGGAGATCGCGAACGCCGAACAGGCATGGGCGGAGGCGCTGTGCGGTTACCGCCGGCGCGCGCGCGTTGACCGATCGGAGGAGATCCGCGCGGCGGGATATGACATCCGCACCACCGCGGCGTTATTGAAACGATTATACACGGAATAACAGAAAACGGGACTGCTCGGCGGCAGTCCCGTTTTCTGTTTTTTCTTTTGTTTAA
>CACZWQ010000006.1:10233-46206 GCA_902784855.1 uncultured Ruminococcus sp.
TCGTCCTTGCAAGGCGCCAGCCTTGCGGCGTCCTTCGCCTCGTCTTGCGAAAAATATCCTCGCAAATCTTTGTCCACTTTTTATCTGAGATTAGTATAACAGGAAATTGCTTGATCCCGCCGTTGAACACGGTTATCGTTATTGGTGCAGTTCAGATAGGCGGGAGAGAGCGCCCACCGGCGCTTTTTTGTCGGTAGGGTGCGCCCGTCAGGATCGTGTTCAGCAGCGGCACGCGGCTGATGACGAGCCAATCGAGCAGCAGCGGCACGGAGATGCCGACCGCAGTGCCCGTCAGGAAGTAGATGATCAGCGGCAGCTTCGGCAGCAGACGCGCCGTCAGCGCCGTGGCCGCCTGCGTCAGGATGGGCGCGTGTATCAGGTAGATCACCATGGATTTCCGCCCGAGAAAGCCGAGCGGCTTTGCCGCCTTGGTTTGGCTGATATACTGCGCGAAGGTGCAGATGACGAAGATCCCGAACACGGCAGCGACCTGTCGAACGATCGGATAGAGGTGATGGGCGACGTCATTCGGCAGGTGCCAGACATTCATCTCCAGCACGATCACGGTTGCGAACGAGGTTGCGAGATAGCCGAGCACCACCGCGAGATAGGTGGGCTTTTTCATGCAAAACAGCCGGTCGGTGCGCGGGAACAGCGCCCGCGCCAGCGAGAAATAGAACAGGTAATAGAGCACCAGCGAGAGGATCTTGAAGGTGTGGAAGAAGTCGGGGAAGAACCGCGGCACCATGCACAGCGGGATGATCGCGGCGACAAAGGCAGGATGGCGCGTGAGCCGCGGCATCAGGATATTGACGACGGAGATGAGGAAGAGCGCGTACAAAAACCACAGGCTCTCCGCCATGTGTCCGTCGAAGGTGAAAATCTGATAAAGCGATTCGAGCAGCGAATAGTGGGCATAGCCGCCGTTGCTCATCGTCAGCAGCGACTCGATCGACGGGATCATCAGCGCGAGGTTGGTCGCGGTGTAGTAGATGAGTGTAAAGACGAAATACGGCACCATCAGCCGCAGAAAGCGGTTCCAAAGCGCCCTGCCCCGGTGCTGCACGGTGCGGTCGGCTTTCAGCTCGAACAGCCAGCCCGAGAGAAAGAAAAACAGCGGCATGTGCAGGGAAGCCCCCTTTTTTATTGAAATCATGATTCTATTGTAAATTGAAACGGGAAAAATGTCAACCGATTTTCATTATTGATTGACATAATTCGATGAATGTGATACAGTAATTATGTATAAAGTTCACACGATAGCGGGTTTTATGATGAATAAAGCAGCAAAAAGGAATTTGATCGTGATTGGTGCGGCAACGCTGGTGATGCTGGCGGTGCTGTGCCTTTGCGCCGTGCAGAACCTGCGGGATACTTGGCAGCGCGTCGCCTTCGTGGTGGAGACCGCGGCGGGCGACGAGCGCATCGCGCTCTTTGAGGACGGCGACACCTGCTACGCATTTTTGCCCTCTTACGCCGAGCTGAGCGCCCTGCAGCTCAGCGTGCCCGAGGGGTGCGAGATCACCGTCGACGGGCGGGCATACTTCGGCAAGGGCTTTTTTGCCGACGTGCCGACGGATACGCCCCTGCCCATGCGGATGAAAACGGGCTTCGGCGCCGCGCCGGGAGAGCGGCAGCTCATCATCAAAAAGGCAGGCGCCGTCCCTGCGCTCTATGTCACCCTGATCGACGGCGATATCTCCTCCGTCAACAACAGCGTCGACCATCAGGTCAGCCGTGCGGGCAGGTGCTCGCTGATCACCGCCGACGGCAAGGTGGATTACAGCGGCAGCTTCACCAAGCTGCGCGGCAGGGGCAACGTCACCTGGGAGGAGAACAAGAAGCCCTATAATATCGAATTCAAAGAGCCCGTGGAGCTGCTCGGCATGGGAAAGGGCCTGCGCTACTGCCTGCTTGCCAACGCCCTTGACAAGTCCCATCTGCGCGACAAGATCGTCTATGACGCGGCGGTGGAGGAGGGGCTTCCTTTCTCGGCGGAATCCGCCTTTGTCGACCTGTATATCGACGGCGACTATCTCGGTCTGTACCTGATGACCGAGGACGTCCAGCTGCGCGCGGACAGGGTGAACATCACCGACCTTTCGGCGGCGACCGCCGCGGTCAACCCTTATCCGCTCGAGAATTATCCCGCCGTGCAGAAAAACGAAAACGGCGTCGTCAAGCGCTGCTTTGATATCCGGACCGACCCTGAGGACATCACGGGCGGCTACCTTGTCGAGCTGGACATGGCGGAGCGCTTTCATCTCTTCCGCAGCGGCTTCATCCTAAACGGCAACGACTACTGCTATACGCTGAAATCACCGCGCTATGCCTCCGAAGCGGAGCTGAATTATATCGCGGGGCTGTTTGGGGATATCGAGCGCGACTTTGCCGCGGGGAAGCTCAACGACAGGATCGATGTCGACTCGTGGGTGCGCTACTATCTGGTTCAGGAGGTCTTTGCGAACTTCGACCCGTGCAGCGTCTACTTCCACAAGGACAGCGACAGCCGAAACACAAAAATTGTCGCGGGACCGATCTGGGACTTTGACAAGGCGCTCGGCTCGCCCGTCTACGACGGCACGGGCAGCCCCAACCGGCTGTATGCCGCCGAGCACACGATCTTTCAGAGGATGGCTTCATGCAGTGCCTTTGCCGCCTTGGCGAAGCAGACCTATCAAAAGGAATTCGTCCCGCTGCTGGAGACGTTCTTAAACAGCCGCATCGACGGCTATCTGGCACAGATCACACCCTCCGCGAAGATGAACGAGCTGCGCTGGGCACATGAAAGGCTCCACTCGTGGGAGACCCGCTTTGACAGCTTTGAGGAGCACGTTTCCTATGTGCGCGACTTCCTGCGGCAGCGCCGCGATTGGCTGGACGCCGAATGGCTGGGAGAAAAAAAGGTCACGGTCGAGTACTATTCCTACGCGCCGGTGCAGAAGCTCGGCTTTTTCACCAAGGCGCCGGGAGAGACCGTCGGCGAGCTGCCTGTGCTCTCCTGTGAGGGCTACCGCTTTGACGGCTGGTTTGACCGCGAGACCGACTTGGAGTATGATCCGAACGAAGTGCTGACCGCGCACCGTTCCTTCATCGCCAAGTGGACAAAGGTTTCCCCCGACGGTCTCCTCAAAAGGGCGCAGGACACGCTCGAGGCATTTGCCGACCGCCAGAACTGGACGGTGGAAAAGCTGTTCAACTACGCTTTGACGGGCTTGCTGGCGGGGATATTCTTCCTTGTGCTGGCGGTGTTCTTCGTCGCCGGCTTGATCAAAAGCAGAAAAAGAAAGGGCGGGAAGAAACGATGAAGCGAGAACCGAAATACCGCCATGAATTCAAATATATCATCTCGCAGGGAGAGGCGGCGGTGCTCGAGCTGCGGATCGCCGCGCTGATGTCCGTCGACCCGCATGTGGGGGAGAGCGGCGTCTATACCATCCGCAGCCTGTACTTTGACAGCTTCACCGACCGCTGTGTGTATGAAAACGAGAGCGGCACCGACCCGCGCGAAAAGTTCCGCATCCGCATCTACAATGCCTCGGCGGCGCGCATCGCGCTGGAATGCAAGCGCAAGGAGCGCGGCAAGACGCTGAAAACCTCCTGCCTGATCAGCGAGGAGCAGTGTCGGCTGCTCATGCGCGGCGGGATCCCCCGCGACATCGGCGCACGGCAGACGGTGCTGCAGCGGCTGGCGCTGCTGATGCGCAGCGAGCTGTTTCTGCCGAAGGTGATCGTCGAGTACGAACGCACCCCCTATATCCTGAGGATGGGCAACGTCCGCGTGACCTTTGACCGCAATATCCGCTCCTCGTCGGTGATCGGCAGCTTTTTGGAGAACGGGCTGTTCGTCCGTCCCGTCATGTCCGTGGGGCAGCATGTGCTGGAAGTGAAATACGACGAATTCATCCCCGACTATATCAAGGACAGTCTCGAAATAGGCTCTCTGAGACAGACCGCCTATTCCAAATATTATCTGTGCAGAAAATTTTCGACCGGAGGTTGCTATGACATTTAAGGATATCTTCAAACAATCGTTTCTCAACGGCTTTTCGGGCGGCATCGACACCATGACCGTCCTGTTCGGACTGGGCTTGGCGTGCGCGCTGGGACTGTATATCTTCCTGATCTACCGCGCCCTGACCCGCAAGACCTTCTATTCTTTGAATTTCAATATCTCGCTGGTGGCGATGTCCGTCATCACCGCCGCGATCATCCTGACCATCCAGTCGAATCTGGTGATCTCGCTGGGCATGGTCGGCGCGCTGTCCATCGTGCGCTTCCGCACCGCCATCAAGGATCCGATGGATCTGGTGTTCCTCTACTGGGCGATCGGCGTGGGCATCATCTGCGGCGCGGGATTGTCGGTCATCTGTGTGGCGCTCTGTCTCGTGATGACCCTGATCGTCTTTTTGCTCTCCAAGTATCCCGCCCGCAAAATGAGCCGGCTGTTGGTGGTCAACAGCACCCGGCTTGACAGCGAGCAGGAGATCATGGAAAAGGTAAAGGCGTATACGAAGGTGTACCAAATCAAATCGAAGAACCTCACGCCCTCGACGCTCGACATGATCATCGAGCTGCGGGTCGACGAGGAATGCGCGCTGGTGCGTGAGCTGATGACGCTGGAGGGCGTCACCGCGGCTTCTCTGATGGCGCACAGCGGCGAAACGACCGTTTAAGGGGCAGGGGAGAGCTTTGAAGCAAACGAAAAAAAGCAACATACGGCGCGGCGCCGGATATGAACTGCTGCACTGTGCCGTTTCACTGGCGGTGATGATCGCGCTCACGGCGGCGGTGTATTTCTTTCGGATACCCAATCCGAACATGATCCTGATCGCGGGGCTGACGGTGTGTACGACGCTTTACGGTTATATCCCGGGCATCCTCTGCGGTGCGGAGATGATCGGCTATTCGCTCTATTTCTTTTCCGTCGGGCACTCGTTCGTCAACTTCACATCGGAGAATCTGCTGAAGGTCATGATCATCACCATCGGCGTGGCGCTCAACGTCGCGTTCATCGGACGGCTGAAAAGCCGTCACGACAGGGTGCTGAACCGCTTGGAGGAATACAACAGCGATCTGCTCGAGGACAACCTCTCGCTCAGGGAGGCGACGGTGACGGATCCGCTGACAAAGCTGAAAAACCGCTATGCGCTGCGGCGGGATTTTGACCGCTGCTTCGGGCGGTTCATCCATGTGATGATGATGGATCTCGACGACTTCAAGGGCGTCAACGACACCTACGGGCACGAGGCGGGCGACGAGCTGCTGCGGGAAACAGGCGTGGTGCTGCGGGAGTCGTTCGGAAACGACAGCTGCTACCGCTACGGCGGCGACGAGTTCATCGTCATCTGCACCGATATCACCGAGGAGCACTTCCGCGAACGCATCGAGGAGATCACCGAGGGCTTTTTTGCCCTTCATCCGGGCGGCAGCGAAAAGCATGTGCGTTTCTCGGCGGGCTATGTCTACGGCAAATTTGCCCGCGAGGATGACCTGCGGCATATGCTGCGGCAGGCGGACGAGCTGCTCTATCAGTCCAAGCAGCGGGGAAAGGGCACTGCCCTCGGTGCCGAATACCGCAGCCATGACTATGCATAAACCATATTTCGAGCGCGGGCGGCGGCTTTTGCCGTCCGAGCACATTTAGATCCGGGGATACTGTTATGAAGAAGAGGGAAGTCAGCCTGACGACACAGGCGATCATTATCATCTCCCTGCTGCTTCTCGTCGCAAACGTCATCATGGGCGTTTTGCTGATGACGCAGTCGAAGAACGCCATGAAAACGCTGATCAACCGGCGCATGCTGGATATCTCCAACACGGCTGCCGCCACACTGGACGGCGACGTGCTGGAACGACTCACGGCGGAGGACAGGGACACCGAGGAATACCGCACGGTCGAGCGCGCCCTGCGGGTGTTTCAGGAGCATATCGACCTGCAATACATCTATTGTATCATGCAGAAGGACGACGGCAGCTTTGTGTTCGGCATCGACCCCACTGTCGGTGACCCGGGCGTGTTCGGCGAGCCTGTCGTCTGCACCGAGGCGCTCAAGCGCGCGGCGCTCGGCACACCCTCGGTGGACGAGGAGCCGTATCAAGACGCTTGGGGCACCTTCTACAGCGCCTATACGCCCGTTTTTGACTCGCAGAACCGGGTGGCGGGCATCGTCGCGGTGGATTTCAGCGCCTCGTGGTACGACGACCAGCTGCGGCAGATCGTGCTGACCATTTTGCTGAGCAGCTTCCTTTCGTCCGTGTTCGGCGTTTTGATCGTTCTGGTGGTCACGGCGCGCGTGCGGCGCAGGATCCGTTCGCTCAACAGCGAGCTGCGCGGGCTGTCCTCTGAGGTGGACAAGCTGACGTGCGAGCTAAACGGCGGCAAGGATCCCGAAAGGGAGGCGTCCGGCCGCCCCGACGACAGTATCGTGGAGCTGAGCGAGCGCATCCATGCCACCCGCACCGAGCTGCTGCACTACGCCGAGCACATGCAGACGCGCGCCAACAGCATGATCACCGCGCTCGCCTCCGATTACAGCAGCGTGTATTATATCGATCTGGACAGCGACGAGGGTATCTGCTACCGCGCGCGCGACAAGCGCGAGTCCGCTCTTTCGGAGGGCGAGACCTTCGCCTATTATCAGACCTTTGTTTCCTACGGCGAGCGCTATGTCGCCGAGCCGTTCCGCGAGGAATTTTTGCAGTTTATCGCGCCCGAGAACATCCGCAGGGCGCTGGCGCATGAGGCGATCATCTCCCTGCGCTACCTCGCCCTGCACGACGGCGGCGAGCGCTATGAAATGCTGCGCATGGCGGGCGTGCGCCATCCCGAGGACAGGGACGACCACATCGTCCACGCGATCGGCTTGGGCTTTACCGACGTGGACGCCGAGACGCGCAAGGCGATGGAGCGCAGCCGCACGCTCAGTGACGCGCTGGCAGTCGCCGAGGCTTCCGACCGCGCCAAGACCGCCTTCCTCTCCAATATGAGCCACGAGATCCGCACGCCGATGAATGCGATCATCGGCTTGGACAATATCGCGCTCAGTGATCCCGACGTGCCCGAGAAAACGCGCGGCTATCTGGAGAAGATCGGCGATTCCGCCAAGCACCTGCTCAATATCATCAACGACATTCTCGACATGTCGCGCGTGAAGTCGGGCAGGGTAAACCTCAACCACGAGGAGTTCTCCTTTACGGCGATGGTCGAGCAGGTCAACTCGATGGTCAGCATCCAGTGCGGCGAGAAGCAGATCAATTTCAACAGCACCCTTGACGATGACGTTGCCTCCTACTATATCGGCGACGAGGTGCGGCTGCGCCAGATCCTGCTCAATATCCTCGGCAACGCGGTCAAATTCACCCCCGAGGGCGGCAGCGTGCACATGGATATCGCGCGCGTCGCGCATTTTGATAAGAAAACCACCCTGCGGTTCACGGTCAGCGACACGGGAATCGGCATGGAACAGAGCTTTTTGGCTCATATCTTCGACCCGTTCAGCCAAGAGGATTCCTCCTCCACCAACCGCTACGGCAGTACGGGCCTCGGCATGGCGATCGCCAAGAGCATCGTCGACATGATGGACGGCAATATCGAGGCGGAATCCGAGAAGGGCAAGGGCTCGGTGTTCCGCGTTACCCTGACGCTGCACGACAGCGAGGAGAACCACAGCGAGCCGGAGGGCGAGAGCATCAAGCCGCAGGAGCTGCGGGTGCTGGTCGTCGATGACGATGAGGTCGCGCTCGAGCATACGCGGCTGGTGTTGCAGCACGTTGGCTTTGAGACCGAGACCGCATCCTCCGGCGCACAGGCGCTGGAGAAGGCGCAGCTGCGCCACGCGCGGCGCGAGCGCTTCGACGTGATCTTCCTCGACCGGAAAACGCCCGGGATGGACGGCATCGAGACCGCCCGCCGCCTGCGCGAGACGATCGGCAGCGAAACGGCCATCATCATGCTCACCGCCTGTAAGTGGGACGACGTCATCGACGGCGCGTCCAAGGCGGGCGTCGACAGCTTTATGACCAAGCCCCTGTTCAGCGCCCATTTGTTTGATACGCTGCGCGGCGTGCTGCTGCGGAAAAGAGCCGCCGGCGCCGCCGTCCGCAAGGCGGAGCTCAGCGGCAGGCATATTCTGCTTGCGGAGGATATGATCGTCAACGCCGAGATCATGATGATGGTGCTCGGCATGCGCGAGATGATCGTCGACCACGCCGAAAACGGCAGGATCGCCGTCGAGATGTTCGCATCTCACCCCGAGGGGTATTACGATGCGATCCTGATGGACATCCGCATGCCCGAGATGGACGGCTTGGAGGCGACCGCCGCCATCCGCGCCATGGAACGCGCGGACTCGAAGACCGTGCCGATCATCGCACTGACGGCGAACGCCTTTGACGAGGACGTCAAGCGCAGCTTGCAGGTGAGCATGAACGCCCATCTGAGCAAGCCCGTTGACCCGGAAAAGCTATTTGAAACACTCGAAACGAGCATATCGCCCGACCCGAAGACCTGACGGAAGGGCAGCCGGAGCGAAAAACGCGCCCGGCACCATCGATAACACCCGCGGAGGTATGGCTATGAATGAAATGACAGCTGCTGTATTAAAACGCAACATCCTGATCGTCGACGACGAGATCATCAACCGTGAGATACTCGGGAATTTTCTTTCTGAGAATTATCTTGTCACCTATGCCGACAACGGGCGCGAAGCGCTCGACATCCTCGCATCCTCCACCCGCCAATATTCCCTGATCCTGCTCGACTTGATCATGCCGGGGATGAGCGGCTTTGAATTTCTCGAATATCGCAGCCGCGACAGCGCCCTCAAGCAGACGCCCGTCATCGTGATGACCTCCGAAAAGGGCGCCGAGGTAAAGAGCATCCGCATGGGCGCGGCGGACTTTATCACCAAGCCCTTCGGCATGCCCGAGGTGATACTGGCGCGGTGCGAGCGCATCATCGAGCTTTCCGAGGACAAGAGCATCATCCGCTCGATCGAGAAGGACGCGGTCACCGGTTTATATACCAAGGAGTTCTTCTTTGAGTATGTCCGCCAGCTGATGCCGCGTATCGAAGGCGAGACCGACGCCGTCGTCCTCAATATTGACCGCTTTCGTCTGATGAACGAGCTGTTCGGAAGAAAAGAGGGCAACGCCATTCTGGCAAAGGTCGCCGAGCTGATCCGCGAGGTCATTTTGACCGTCAAGGGCATCGCCTGCCGCGCCGAGGCGGACACCTTTATGGTTTTCTGCGCCCATCAGGAGGGTTATCCCGCGATGCTCGCAAGAATCCAGCATGAATTGTCCAAGCTGACCCATACCCTGCGCATCCGGCTGCGCGCGGGCGTCTGTCCCAATACAGACAGCTCGCTCATGGTCGAGACGTGGTTTGACCGCGCCAAGAGCGCCTGCGACCGCATCCGCGGCGACTATATCCGTCAGGTGGAGCTGTACAGCACCGGGCAGCATGAGCGGGCGGTGTTCCGCGAGCGCCTGATCAGCGATATCGACAAGGCGATCGCCAACCGCGATATCCGCGTCTACTACCAGCCCAAATACCGCATCCAGGGCGATCAGCCGCGCCTTTCGAGCGCCGAGGCGCTGGTGCGCTGGATCCATCCCGAGCTGGGCTTCATCAGCCCGGGCGAGTTCATCCCGCTGTTCGAGAGCAACGGGCTGATACAAAAGCTGGACAACTATGTCTGGCGCGAGGCGGCAAGGCAGGTCATGCAGTGGAAGGAAACCTACGGCGTGTCGGTGCCCGTATCGGTCAATGTCTCCCGCGTCGACATCTATGATCCCGAGCTGGAGGACAAGCTCGCCCGCCTGCTCGAGACCTTTCACCTCGATCCCGGCGAGTTGATGCTGGAGATTACCGAGACCGCCTATGCCGACAATGCCGACAATCTGATCGAGGTGGTGCAGAAGCTGCGCGGACGGGGCTTTATGATCGAGATGGACGATTTCGGAAGCGGCTATTCGTCGCTCAACATGCTGACGACCATCCCCATCGACGTGCTGAAAATGGACATGAAGTTCATCCGCAACATGCTCCGGGATGAAAAGAGCCTGCGGCTGGTGGAGCTGATCGTGGACATCGCGCAGTTCTTGGGCGTTCCCGTCGTTGCGGAGGGCGTCGAGGAGGAGGCGCAGCTGAGGGTGCTCAAGGAGATGGGCTGTGCCTGCATCCAGGGCTACTATTTCTCCAAGCCCGTCCTGCCCGCAGATTTCGTCCCGTTCATCGAAGCAGAACAAGCGTGACCCGTTGCCACGGGAGGGCAGTCCGCGCGTGAAATGTGTGTGCGGGCGGTTACCTTACGAGCCCGCGTTTGAACGCGTGTATGACAGGCTTCCGTTCCCGCAAACAGATCCGGGTGCTCATTATCGGCAGACAAAATGCTTGGGCGTTCTGTGAAAAGCGCGTAACAATAAAAGATTAAAATGCAAAGGTGCCGTAACGATCTTCCTTACGTTTTGTAAGGACTTCGTTACGGCACCTTATTCATATTTTGCAGTTATGATAGGATCGGAGATGGGATGCGCCGGTATTCCTCCGTCTTGACAAAAGCCTTGGCGTCGTTGAAGCCGCGGTTCCACGCCTTGCGCTCCTCCTTCTGCGACCGCTTGGTCAGGATGCGCAGGCCGAAATAGAGGTTGAACATCACCTTGTAGTAGCTGATGCAGAAGCGCAGCCATGCGCGTCGCGCGCCCGAGCCTGCCGTGGTGTATAAAAAGCGGTGCCAGTAGACATAGCGGTTGAAGCCGCGGGCATAGACCGGCTCAAGCCGCAGCTTTTTGACCGAGGTTTTGCCGTCGTTGTGGATGTATGTCGCGTCGGACACCACGCAGGCGCGGCAGCCGTTGACAAGGAGCTTTGACAGCATGACCCTGTCCTCCCATGCGGCAAAGCCGTTGCGCTCCAGCCACAGCTCGTCATCCATCCGCACGCGCTTCATGGCGGCGGTGCTCGCGCAGAAGCAGGTGCCCGCCAGCGATTCGGTGTTGTAGATCACATGGTGCGCAAGGTCGATCGAGCGGTTGTAGGAGTAGCCGCCCGTGGAGAGGATGCGGACATAGGTATTCTTTCTGCCGTGCAGCATCACGCTCGCCTCGCCGACAACGGAGCCGAAAAAGCAGATGAGATCCTTCGGCGGGAAAAAGCTGAGCAGCGGACCCGCCGCGACGTCATAGCCGTGATGGAGCAGCGCGTCCGACAGGCGCTCCATGAACGGCTCGATCGGCTCTACATCATCGTCGCAGAACAGCACATAGTCGCTGTCGATGAAATCCAGCGCCCGCAGCCGCTGCGGTACCATGCCCTTCGATGAAAAGACAAATTCCTCGGTACCCGTCACCCGCGCGGGCGGCGTAAAGCCCTCGGGAAGGACGACGACGATCTTTTCGGGCGGGATGGTCTGATTTTGCAGGCAGCGCAGGAGGGTCTCATATTTTTCTCCCGCCGTGCCCAGTGTGCGGATCGCTGCCGAGTAGCTGAATGGTCGGCTCATTTGATATTCCCCTTTCTGTGTTCGGAATCGATCGGAACTATCTTTATTTTAATGGAAAAAGTTGAAAAAGTCAAATTATTTCACTTAATTCGGAAAAAATCATTGAAAAATTTGTCTATTTGTGATACTATAAAAATAACTATACGGTATAAAGGCATAATGGGGAGGATCGGTTTATTCGCTGATTCTGCTTTTCGAGGAAAGGGGCGGTCGAATGAAGATAGCAATGCTGGGACACAAGCAGTTTCCCACCCGCTCGGGCGGCGTTGAAGTGGTCGTGTCGGAGCTTGCCACCCGCCTTGCCGCGCGCGGCGTCGACGTGACGGTCTACGACCGCGGCAAGATCGACGGTCCCGCCGAGGTGCTCGGCGTCAAACGCGTCGGCACCTTCACCTTTAAAAAGCAGTCGCTCAATGCCTTTCTCTCCTCGTTTTTTGCGACGTTTAAAATTCTTCCGAAGAAATATGATATCGTCCACTATCACGCCATCGGACCCTCGGTGCCCTTGCTTTTGGCGCACATCTTCCGCAAGAACACCGTTTCCACGATCCACGGGCTGAACTGGCGGGTGGACAAGTGGGGCTCCTTTGCCCGAAAATACCTAAAGCTCGGCGAAAAGATCGCCGCGAAGTATGCCGACGAGGTGGTGGTGCTCTCCGAGGAAATGCACCGCTATTTTCTCGACACCTACGGACGGGACACGACGCTGATCCTCAACGGCGTCAGCATGGTGCCCGAGACGCCCGCCGACCTGATCGCATCGCGCTTCGGTCTTTGCGGCGGCGACTATCTGCTCTATGTGGGGCGCATCTCTCCCGAAAAGGGCGTGCAGGATCTGATCGAGGGCTTTAAGCTGTCGGACGTCGGCAAAAAGCTGGTCATCGCGGGCGAGGTGCCCGACAACGCGTTCGGCGCGTCGGTCAGGGAAGCTGCCGCGGGCAGGGATGACATCATCTTTACGGGCTTTGCGCAGGGCGGGCTGCTGGCTGAGCTTTACAGCAACTGCGCGCTCTATGTCCTTCCCAGCCACACCGAGGGGCTGGCGCTGACGCTGCTGGAAGCAATGAGCGCCGGCAGAAAGTGCCTGGTCAGCGACATTCCAGAGAACACCTGTGTGCTCGGTGATTTCGGCTTTCATTTCAGGGTATCGGATACCGCCGATCTGGCGAAGCAGCTGGTCATCGCCGTCGAAGGCGCCCATCCCGACCCGCAGGGTGAGCAGGAATATGTCCGGGCGAACTATTCATATGATAGGGTTGTTGACCGGCATATCGAGATGTACGAAAGAATCATCAGGCGAAAAAGGAAATAAAATGGAAAACACACAATCGGTCGTCACGACCGAAGCTGAAAAAAGGCGGCGCATCGTCCGCAATATTTTCTCCCAGTTCATCTACAACGGCGTGGTGATCATCTTCGGGCTGATCCTGCCGCGGCTCTATCTGGTGGGCTTCGGCTCCGACGTCAACGGACTGGTCAGCACGATCAAGGATATCTTTGCCTATCTCGCGCTGTTGGAGGCGGGGATCGGCATCAATGCGCAGTACGCGCTCTATAAGCCGATCGCCAAGGGCGAGACGAAGAATATCAACGCCATCCTCGCGGCGACGCGTCACTACTACCTGCGGACGGGAACCATCTATGCGGCGATCACCCTGCTGCTGGCGGTGGTCTATCCGCTGGTCATGCGCACCTCGCTGGACTGGTTCAGCGTCTTTGCCATCATCGTCATGTACGGCACCCCGGGCGTGATCACCTTCTTTGCGCAGGGAAAATACCGCCCGCTGCTGGAGGTGGACGGCAAGAACTATATCTACGGCTATATCTACACCGCGACCTTCATCATCGGCAAGGGGCTGACGCTGGTGCTGCTGCTGATCTCCGACAACCTGCTGCTGATTCAGGCTTCCTATATGGTGCCGACGTTCTTGCAGGTGGGCGCGATGTATCTCTACGTCAAAAAGAAGTACCCGTGGGTCAACTGGCGCGCCGAGCCGAACCTCAAGGCGCTGTCGCAGAAGGGCTCGGTGCTGATCCATCAGATCTCGCAGGTGATCTTCAAGAACACCGACACGGTGATCCTCTCCATCATCTGGGGCATGAAGTACGCGAGCGTCTATGTCATCTATATGCTGTTCTTCGGCAACTTCGACAAGATCGTGCAGATCTTTGTGGGCGCGGTCAATTTTCGCCTCGGGCAGCTCTACCACACGGCGAAGGAGCGGTTTTTCACGCTCTACGAGCTGTATGAGACCCTGCTGTATATGATGTCGTTTCTGTGTCATACGGTGCTGGCGGCGTTTTTGCTGCCGTTCATCGTGCTCTACACCAAGGGCGTCAACGATGTGGCGTATATCAAGCCGCTCTATGTGGTGATGTTCACGGCGGTCAACCTGCTGACGACGCTCAAGCACCCCAATTTGCAGGTGGTCAATATCGCGGGCAAATTCGACGCGACCCGCAGCCACGCCATCGCGGAAATGATCATCAACATCAGTGTCTCGGTCGTCGCGACCTATTTTCTCGGCATCGTCGGCTGTCTGCTCGGCACGATAGCCGCGCTGCTGTTCCGCGTCAATATCACGATCATCTATTGCCGCCGACACATTTTCGGCTACGGCATTTTTAAGGAATACAAGAAAATCATCGTCAACGCCGCGCTGAGCGCAGGTATCCTGTGGCTGGTCGGCATGCAAAGCTGCGAGCCGAAGAGCTATCTGTATGTGGTCGGTATGGCGGCGCTCAATATGCTGTGGATCGGAGCAGCCTTTGTTGCGGTCAATTTTATCGCCGAGTGGAGCACCTTGAAGGTGCTGCCGCGCATGGCAAGGGACTTTTTGAGAAAAAAGCTGCATAAGGGTCAGACCGGCTGAGACATGACAGCGTGAGAAAAGGGGGGTACGACATGGCAAAGAAAAACAGGAAAAAGGGAAAAGCGCAGAAGCAGCAAAAGCGCCCTGTGCCCGTCAAAGCGGCGCCCGAGGCTCAAACGACCGAGGCCGTGCGCCCTGCCGAGCCGGAAAAGCCTGCGGCACCGGAAGTCGTTCCGACGGAAAAGCCCGCCGAGGCGGAAGCCGTGCGCCCGACCGAGCCGGAAAAGCCCGCAGCACAGGAAGCGCAGGACACCGTTTCGCCGGAAAAGCCCGAGCCTCCCGAGAAAAAACGAAAGCGCAGGCGGAAGAAGCCGACGGAAAAACGCGTGCATATCACGCCCTTCATCCTGCTGGGGATCATGGTCGCGGTGATCGTCGGCTGTCTGCTGAACATCCGCTACTGTGAAACCAACTTTGAGGTGAACTTTTATCAGGCAGAGAGCACCCATGTCGTGTCGGATGTGCGTCTCGTCGTGATCTCCGACCTGCACCTGCGCGAATACGGCAAGGACAATGAAACGCTGGTGAACGCGGTCAAGTCGCTGCGTCCCGACCTGATCATTTCGGCGGGAGACCTCGTCACCTTTGGCGAGAGCGACTATGACAACATGCTCAGCCTGTGCAAAAAGCTCAGCGAGATCGCCCCGTTCTACGGCGCGATGGGCAACCACGAGGACGAAAAGGTCTATCTCGAAAACAATAAGCAGCTGCGCGAGCAGTTTGCCGCGACGGGTATGAAGCTCTTGGTGAACACCTGTGAAGAAATCACCGTCAAAAAGAACAAGATCGAGCTGATCGGCGTGTCGGGCGGCGTCGATGAATACGAAAAATACGGCGGCGAGGCGCTCATGGAGAGCCTTGACGACGACTCCTCCGCGCTGCGCATCTGCGTCGCGCATGTGCCGACGCTCTTCAAAAAGCGGCTGGAGAAATACCGCTTTGATCTCGGCATCGCAGGTCACACCCACGGCGGTGTGGTGCGTCTGCCCGTGGTCGGCGGGCTTTACAGCGCCGAGGAGGGCTTCTTGCCTGAATACGACGGCGGGCTCTACGAGCTTGACAACGGCGCCACGCTCTTTGTCAGCCGCGGGCTGGGCAGCTCGGGAAAGATCCCGCGCTTCAACAATACCCCCGAGCTGGCAGTGATCGACATCAGATGGTATTAGCGGCGGCGCGTAAACGGCGGCTGTGCCGATACCGACAGACAAAAGGAAGGTAAATGTATATGGAAAAACTGTTGGCAGCCTTGAAGCTGACGACCTCAAAATTCTACCGCTGTCGCTTCCGTGTCATTTCGGGCGCGCTGGCGCTGGGCATGCTGCTGTGCGTGCTGCATTATTATACCAACAGCCATGTGGCGTTTGCCGACATGTCGCTGAATTACTCCGAGGCTTCCTCGGGACTCAACCCCAACTCCACGCGGTTCAATATCTCGGAGCTCGTCTCCGAAAAGGTGATGTCGCGGGTGACGGAAGCCGCGGGGCTGGACGGGGAGCTGGAATGGGAAGAGCTTGCCGAATGCGTGTCCGCATCTGCGATCGACAAGGGCAAAAGCTCCGAGGGCTATATCAGCACCTATTACCAGATCGGCTACGATCAGAGCAAGCTGAAATCAAAGCCCGCGCACCTGCCCGGCGCCGATGATATGATGAAGCTGATCTGCAACACCTATAAGAGCTATTTTCTCGAAAACTACGGCGACAACAAGGCGATCCTCGACTATGAGCCCTTGGTCGGAACCGACGGAGAGCCCTATATCTCCATGAGCTCGCTGGAGGTCAAGCTCGACCAGATCTCGCGCTATATCAACATGCGCATGAAGGAGAGCAAGAACTATACCGACGAGGAGACGGGCGCCAACTTCATCGCCCTGATGAAGGACATCGACAACCTGACCAAATACGATATCGACAATATCTACTCCTTTATTTTGCAGACGGGCGTATCGAAGGACAAGGAGACGCTTGTCTCGCTGGAAACCTACAAAAACCGCATCGACAAGCTGTCGTATGACAAATATATGGCGTATTATGTCGCCGACAATAACGGCATCAAGCTCTATGACAAGGCGATGAGCGCCATCGTGATGATCCCCTCGGTGGATAAGCTCAACGAATACTATATGTCCCGCACCAAGACCGCCACCGACACCATGGCGAGCGACGCGGACTCCGAGCTGAAGGAGGCGATCTCGTATGAGAAGATCATCAGCGACACCAATTACCTGATCAAGCAGGTGAGCGCCGGCTCCTCCAAGCCCGAAGAGAACCTGAAAAGCGCGGCGGAGATGATCGTCAGTCTCGACAATGAGGTCAACCGCATTTCCGAGGAGCTGAAGCTGCTGGACGTCTCCTACATCAAACACAAGACGCAGAACTATCTGGTGTTCAGCTATTCCCAAAAATCCTTCATGCAGAAGATCGACCTCAAGCGCACGGCGATCGAGGTCTTCGCGGCGGTCGTCGCGTTCTATATTCTGCTGTTGGTGCTGACTCTGAGAAAAGAGAGAAAGAAGAAGAAAAATGCAAAAGTTTGACTTACTTCGCTATCTGAGGCGCTTCGGCATCATGGTGCTGCTGATCACGATCGTCGGCACCGCTGCCGTCTGGCTGTACTGTGACAAGAATCAGCGGTACACCGCCAAGGCGACCATCTGCTACACCAACGACAATATCCATGACGGGATGAATCCCGACGGCACCAAGCTGGACGTGAACGAGATCTACTCGTCCACCGTCATCGCGCAGGCGATGGATCAGCTCGGGCTTTCCACCTCGCTCAACGTGATCCGTTCAAGCTGCTATGTCGAGGGCATCATCCCCGATGATGAAAAGACCAAGCAGCAGGCGCTGCTCGACAAGGGCGAAGAGGTGACCTATACCCCCGAGATGTATGAGGTCGGGCTGACCGTGGACAGCGGAAAGGGCTCGTCCTACGCGCGCAACGTGCTCGACGCGATCCTGCAAAGCTACTTCAACGTCTACACCGAGAAGCACGTTGAACAGCGCCTGGAGCTGAACCCCTCCAACGGCTTGCTCGAAAAGGGCTACGACTTCTACGAGTGCATCTACATCCTCGAGAACGACACCAACGAGATGCTCGAGTACCTGAAAGCCAAAAAAGCCAATTATCCCGACTACCGTTCCTCGGTCACGGGCTATTCCTACACCGACCTGCGCGATATCTATCAGGAATTCAAGGACTACATGATCCCGTCGCTCTACGCCAAGGTCATCGACGGCCCGCAGGTCATCGACGGCGATATCCTGCGCAAGACGCTCACCAACCAGATCCGGGAGATGGAGCGGCAGGAGAAGGTGAACACCGACCGGCGCAACTACCTTTACAAGCTGATCACCAACTACTCCGACAAGAACAAGGAGATCTTGGAATACCACTACCACAAGGAAGGCAACATCAACGACACCGACTACATCCTCAAACAGGTGGAGGAAAATAACGAGCGCGGCGATATTGAGATCGTCTATGACAAGCTGCTCACCGAGTATGTCGCGCTCGACAAGGAGATCAAGCTCAGCGAGATCAACCGCAAATACAAGGAGTATCTGCTGACGGTGTTCGGCGCCATCGGCAGCGGCAGCAGCGGCACCGAGGAGGAGCATGCGGCGATTTCGCAGATGATCAACGACTATGAAAAGACGCTCAACCGCTATTATAACATCGTCAGCGAGACCAGCCGCGAGTTCAACAACGTGCTCAGTGCGGACTACCTGAAAATGTACAGCTCCATCTCGGTCAACCAATCCATCAACACCAAGCTGTACCTGTTGATCGGCTTCGTATTCTTCCTGATTGCGGGCATCGTGCTGGCGATCATCTTCGGCAGGGCAGGCGACTTTGCGAAGTACATGCTCTACACCGACAAGAAGACGGGTCTTGCCAACCGCGAGCAGATCGATATCTTTATCGACGAGATGTCAAAGGACATCCTGCCCGACAACTACGCCTGCATCTATCTGCTCTATTCGGCGCTGTTCGACCACACCAAGAAGTACGGCTACAAGGTGGCGGACAATATCCTCAAGGACTTCTCGGGTCTCGTGAACGCCATGGGCGACGAGCACAGCTTTGTCGGCTATAACGGCGCCGGACGGTTCGTGATCTTCACCCCGCAGTGCAACGCCAAGCGCGCCGACACGATCCTCGAGGTGTTCGACAAGCAGGTCACCGAGTATAACAATATCAATCCCGATTACAAAATGACCTATCAGGCGGCTTACGCTGTCACCACGGACGAGGAGAACTACGAGATCCGCGGCATCTTCCGCGCGGCGATGAGCAAGATCGCGCCGCAGAAGCCGTCCGCGTCGGCTGACAAACCGCGCAAATAACGATCGGCTCGCAACGCCCTTTGCCCCGGTTCGCGGCAGCGCACCGGGGTAAGGCGCAGGGGCGGTCAAAAAGGGAGGACGCCGGGTGAAAGACGTCTCTAAAATTCTAAAAAAACAATACTATGGCAATCGATCTCTGAGAGCCAATTCCCGTGTGGGAAAGAGACTTGCCACAGGGGGCGCGGTCTTGTTCTCTTATCCGCGCTGGCTGCCGGCGCTGTTTATCGCGATCATCGCGGTGTCGTGCATGGGCGAGGACAAGGTGCTCAATCAGCAGTTTCGCGGGCTGCCCAAGGCGATCACGCTCGGGGTGCTGGTCATGGCGTTTCTGGTCCTGATTTTGCGCGGCGAGCTGAAGCGCCTGCGCGTCATCGGCGGGGTGTCGCTGATGTACATCCTGTACTGGAGCGCGCTGTCGCTGTGGTCGGCGATCCTGTGGGTCATCAACTTCTCGGGCAACGACGCCATCAGCCGCGGCATTGAGAAAATGCTGTTTCAGACGATCGCGGTGCTGGTCGCGATCGCGGCGGTCTATGTGTTCGGCGGCAAGACGATCGACTACTTTGCCGTCGGCATCTATATCGCCAACGGCATGATCTGCCTGATCGAGATGCCCAACTACGGAGGCCCCGCTGCCAGTCTGGAATCGCTGTTCAACCTGATCATCTCCTTCGGCGAGGGCAGCGGCTATGCGCTGGCGCTGGAGATCCACGAGGTCACCTTCCTGTTCGGCATGTTTCTCATCTACTATCTGGTCTTTGCCCCGCGCGAGACCGAAAAGGACAAACGCCGCAACCGCCTGCACATCATCTTTTCGATCATTTTCCTGTTCACGGGCTTCAAGCGCGCGCTGATTTTCTGCGTGCCGCTGGTGGCGTTTGCGGCATGGTTCATCCGCAGGCGCAAAAAGCCCTTTACATTCCTCATGTTGATCGGCATTTTCTGGGTCGTATTTTTCGCGATCTACCTTTACGCAGTCTACACGGGCGCCGCCAAGCGCATCATCAAGGACATCGGCATCGACATGATGGGGCGCGACTATATCTGGGACTTGGCAAAGCGCTACTACACCGTGTCGCCGCTGTACATGGGGCAGGGCTTCGGCACCGTTGACGGCGTGATCGTCGCGCAGATGTTTGAGCAGGGCTTGGTCAACAAGGCATACCCCCTGCACAACGATATATTGAAGGTGTACATCGAGTTCGGTTTTCCGGGCTTCCTTGTCTGGACGGGCGCGCAGTACATCCTTTTCCCGATACTGTTTAAAAAATTCTTTGATCTGGACACGGCGGTGCTCTATATGAGCATCCTCACCCTGATGTCCACCACCTACCTCACCGACAACACCGCATTCTACTTCTGGTGCATGATGGCGCTGCGGCTGATACCGTTGTCCTACGGCGTGTACCGCAAAAACAAGTTCGGCGTAGCGATCAAGGAGGAAAAGGCGAAGTGGTCGCCGCCGTCACAGACGGATTTTCAACAGCTCGTGAGAGAGCAAATGGCAAAGGCAAAGGAGGGAAGCACATGATACGCATTCTTCATTCGGTCAGCAATATGGATCGGGCGGGCATCGAGACCATGCTGATGAACTACTATCGCCGGATCGACCGCAGCAGGATCCAATTCGATTTTCTGGCGAACAAGCCGAAGCCCGGCGCGTATGACGACGAGATCCGCGCGATGGGCGGCCACGTCTATGTCAGCCCGGGACTGGCGCCGTGGCAATATCCCGCCTATCTCCGCTTTATGAAGCAGCTTCTCGCCGACAATCCCGACATCAGGATCCTGCACGCCCACAACGAGGGCATGATGGAATATGCGCTGCGCGGCGCCGAAAAAGCGGGCTTGCCGACGCGGATCGCGCACGCGCACAACACCCGGATCATCAAGGATTACAAGTGGCCGCTCAAGGTGTTCTGCAAGCAGTTTATCCCGCACTCCGCCACCGAGTATTTCGGCTGCGGACGGGACGCGGGCATCTATTACTTCGGCAAAAAGCGCTGGGAGGCGCGAGGCTATACGATGCACAATGCCATCGACCCCGAACGCTTCCGCTTCTCCGAGGAGACCCGCCGCCGGACGCGCATGGCACTCGGCTTGGGTGACAGCTTCGTCTTAGGTCATATCGGGCGGTTCAATCTGCAAAAGAACCACGGGCGGCTGATAGAAATATTTGCCGCGCTGCTTGCCGTTAAGCCGGACGCGGTGCTGCTGCTGATCGGCGAGGGCGAGCTGGAGCAGCAGACGCGCGACCGGGCAAAGCAGCTCGGTGTTGAGAAACAGGTGCGCTTTCTCGGTGTGCGCAGCGACATTCCCGCGCTGTGCATGGCGATGGACGTCTTTGTGATTCCCTCGCTCTTCGAGGGGCTGCCCGTCGTGGGCGTGGAAGCGCAGGCGACGGGACTGCCGTGCATCTTCTCCGCCGAGGTCACCGACGAGGTGGTCATCCTGCCCGCATCCGAGCGGATCCCGCTGAGCGCGTCGGATGAGACATGGGCGCAGGCGATCGCCGCGTGCGACGGAGCAAAAATCGACCGCGCCCGGTCGATCGTGCCGGTGCAGCAGGCGGGCTATGATATCAACGTCGAGACCGAAAAGCTGACGGAACTGTACCTGAAATGGGCGGAAAGGAAGCGTGCGACATGACGGCAAAACCGAAGATCACTTTTATCCTGCCGATCTACAAGGTGGAAGCCTACCTGCCGCGGGCGTTTGACTCGCTGCTGCGCCAGACTTCTCCCGATTGGGAGGCGATTTTGGTCGACGACGGTTCGCCCGATAACTGCGGCAGGCTGTGCGACGAGATCGCGGCGAAGGACAGTCGCTTCAAGGTCGTTCACCAAAAAAACGGCGGCATCGGCTTGGCGCGCAACGCAGGGCTTGACGCCGCGACGGGCGACTATGTCCACTTCTACGACCCCGACGACGAGATCACTCCCGAGTTTGTCGAAACGGTGACCGCAGCGGCGCAGCCGTGCGGCGCGGACGTCGTTTACTTCGCCTACACCGAACGGTATGTCGACGGAGCCGGCAACGAGACGGGCACGCGGCTGATCACCCCGCCGATGACGGGCGTCTATACGGGCGAGCCGTTCAAGGAGCACTTTGATGTGCTCACCACCCTCTATTACGCGTGGTCGAAGGTCGTGCGCCGCAGCCTCATCGAGGAGCACCATGTCCGCTTCAATCAAAAGAAGCTCGTCGAGGACGGCATCTTCTACGCGCGCTATTTCCGCTGCAGCCCGCGCGTCATCTGTTTGATCGACACGCCGCTCTACCGCTACACCATGGGACGCGGCGGCTCGGCGATCGGCTCGTTCCATCCCGAGCGGATGGGCGACGACTTCACCCTCTCGCAGACCATCGAGTCGGTGCTGCGCGAGTGGGGACTGCTGGAGAGTCCGATGCATTTTGAGACTCTCTGCTACTGCTATGTGCGCGACCTCCAGCTCAGTATCAAAAACATCAGTCTCAGCCCGATGAGCATGAGCGAGCGAACGGGCTGGCTGAAAAACATCATGCGCGACGAAAAGCTGCGCAAGGCCGTTCGCACCGTACCGCTCTCCCGCATCCTCAGCAGAAATGACAAGATCAAGCTGCTGTTGCTAAAGCTGAGGCTCTGCCGCGCGGTGATGGTACTTTCGGGTATGAATAACAGAAAGAGGGCTTAACTGGGAAATGGCTTATTTGGAGTATGGAAAAATTGACGAAAAAGCCGAAAAAAGGATGAATGAGCTGCTGAAAAAATCCTTTAAAACCTATTGGAAAAAGAAACGGACCTTTGATATCATCGTCACATCTATCCTGATTCTGATCTTGGCGGTGCCGATGCTGCTGGTGGCGCTGCTGGTCTTCATCGACGATCCTCACGGCAGTCCCTTCTACAAGCAAACGCGTATCGGCCGCCACGGCGCGGAATTTCAGATGTATAAGTTTCGCACGATGTATGTGGACGCCGACCGCCGCCGCGAGGAGCTGATGGATCAAAACGAAATGGACGGTCCCGTTTTTAAGATCAAGGACGACCCGCGCATCACCCGTCTGGGCAAGATCCTGCGCAAGCTCTCCGTCGACGAGCTGCCCCAGCTGTTCAACGTGTTCTCGGGCCGCATGAGCTTGGTCGGACCGCGCCCGCCGCTTCCCTGTGAGGTCGGCGCCTATTCCGACTATCACAAGCTGCGCCTGATCGTCACTCCGGGCATCACCTGCGACTGGCAGATCGCCCATAACCGCAACGATATCTCCTTTGAAAAGTGGGTGGAGATGGATCTCAACTACATCGAAAACCGCACCACATGGGGCGATCTGCGCATTATTTTCCTGACGCCGTTTACGATGCTGACGGCAACGGGAAGGTGACAGAGCGGGGGAAGGATATGGAGCATAAACAAATGGTGATGGTCGTCGGAGACGAGGAGCTGCGCCGATTCATCTGCGATAATATCCGGGAGTATTTTGAGATCGTCGAAGCGGCTCCCACACAGGCAACCTGCAACAGCGCCGCGCTGTGGATCAACAGCATGGCGGCGCTGTTTTTGGGGATCCGCGACCGTGACGGGCTGAGCCTGCTGGAAAGCATGGACCGCCTGCGCCTCATGCGGCGGGTGCCCGTGGTCATCTTCTCCGCCGAAAAGGACCCCGTGTTGGAGCGCTGCGCCTACGAGCTGGGCGCCGCCGATTTTATCACGGTGCCGTTCGACGCGGACATCGCGCGCATCAAGCTGCGCAACCTGCTGCTGCTCTTCCGCGACCGGGATGCACTGGAGGAGGAGTCCGTGCGCCATCTGCGCGAGGCGGCGGTCAACCATCAGAACACGATCGATTTCCTCGCCAACGTGATCGAGGCGCGCAACATGGAAAACGGCGAACACGTCAGCCGTGTCAAGGGCTTTACGCGGATCCTCGCCCTTCAGGTCATGAAGGACTGGCCCGAGTACCGCCTTGATGAGCAGCAGATTGAACTGATCACGGCGGCAAGCGCGCTGCACGATCTTGGGAAGATCATGATCCGCGAGAGCGTTCTCTTAAAGCCCGGCAAGCTTAACGAGGATGAAACGCAATATATGAAAACACACACCGTATGCGGCTGTATGCTGCTGCGGAAGATGAAAAATATGCTGTTCGAGGATTTCTACCGGGTTTGTTATGAGATCTGCCGCTGGCACCACGAGAAGGTGGACGGCAGCGGATATCCGGACAATCTCAAGGACGACGAGATCCCGATCTCGGCGCAGATCGTCTCTGTCGCCGACTGCTATGACGCCCTGACCGCCAAGCGCCCCTACAAGGAGGCTTATTCGGCGGATAAGGCGTATGAAATGATTATTTCGGGGGAATGCGGCGCCTTCTCTGAGGAGATGATGACCTCATTCAGAAAATGCAGGACGCGGTTCAAGCGCATGGTAGTGCATGGCCGCACACACGTATAACGGCGCTGCGAGGGGTGTAAGCATGAAGAAAAAGAAACCGAGACTGATTTTGAAGATCGTCCACTATCTGATCATCATAACCGCGTTTTTGGTCGTCGTGTTTTTGGTGCTCAGTCTGGGCTTCCGCAGCGCGGCGATCCATGAAGCGGTGCGCAAGGACGCCGAGGTGCTGTTTGTCCAGACGCGTCAGGCGTTTGCCGCGATGGACAACACAAAGGACGAGATCAACGGAAAAAATACCTTCTCCTATATTTTTACCCTCCTGAAAACGGATTCGGATACCGACCTGTACGCCGTAGATCCCGGCACGGGGAAGATCGTCGGCTCTACGTCGGCGGAGATGATCGGCAAGCGCCCCGCAGAGATCGGCTTGCCGATGCCCGACGTTTCGAAGGGCACCGCCGCCGAGCACGGAACCGTCAACGGCAGGTATTCCTACTGCGTGTTTTCCATGGCGGGAGATCATATTATCGTCTATGTGGTGCCGCGCACGGTCGTCTACCGCGACTTGGTCGGCAACATGCTCGTTACCTGTGCGACGCTGCTCATTGTCGTCATCTGTCTGGCGGTCTCGGTGTCGTGGTACATGAACCGCTATGTGGTGCGCAATATCAGGCGGATCAACGAAAGCCTGACCGAGATCAGCAAGGGCAACCTCGACAAGCACATCGAGGTCGAGAACACGGAGGAATTCTCCGAGCTGAGCGCCCACATCAACGAGATGATCGACTCGCTGCTCGGCACGACCGACGTGCTCTCCTACATCATCAACCGCACCGGCTCGCGTGTCGGCGTCTATGTCTACAACAGTCACATGAGCACCGTCCGCTTCACCGATTATATCCCGGAGCTGTTCAGCCTTGACGCGGAGAACGTGGCGTCGATCTTCTCCGATTACCGCGCGTTCCAGTCCTATATCGTGAAGCTCAGGAAGAACCCGCTCGCGGGTGAGACGAACATTTACCAGCTTCCGGGCGACGAGGAGCGGTATATCCGCATCGACGAGGCGATGCATCAGGGCGATGTGCTGGGCGTCGTTGTCGACATGACCGAGGAGATCGAGAAGCGCAGGCAGATCGAGACCGAGAGCGATCTGGATCTGTTGACGGGACTGCTGAACCGACGCGGGCTCAAGCGCCGCCTGACCGGGCTGTTCAAGGATCCGGAGGCGCTCGGCTTCGGCGCGATCTTCCTGATCGACGCGGATAACCTCAAGTTTATCAACGACCACTACGGTCACGACCACGGCGACCGCTACCTGATGGCGCTGGCGAATCTCCTGCGCGGCTACGGCAGCAAGAAAAACGTCGCCGCGCGTCTGGGAGGCGACGAGTATGTACTGTTCCTCTACGGTTATGACGACGAGAAGACGCTGGAAAAGGATATCCGAAGCTTACAAAAGCTGCAGGATTTCGTCTTTGTCGATCTCGACGCGGATACGCATGTCCTTTTGCAGTTCTCTCTCGGCTATGCCCTGAGCGCCGGCAGCAGCGACCACTCCTCGCTGCTCAAGATCGCGGATGAAATGATGTACGAAAATAAGCGCCAGCGCAAGCACCTGCGGGGAAGCTGATCCGCAGATACTTGGAGAAAAACTTGCATTCAACCGGATGGTGTGATATAATTTTGTTATGAAATACGGCAAGGAGGATCTACTATGCCAAATCTTAAAAAATCGTGGAAGAATACCGGCCTCGGCGTCACGCATGCGCTGAAGGGCTTGGGAAAAACCATTATCAACAGCGGCAAAACAGGCGTCGACAAGGCTGTCGAATGGGCGGAACGCGAGGACGCGCCCGACGGACAGCCCGCACCCGCTCAGACTGCTGCTGCGCCGCAGCCTGCCGTGTCCGAGCAGCCTGCGTCTGCGGAGGAGTACTCCGTTGCCGATGAGATACGCAAGCTCGCTTCGCTCAAGGAGCAGGGCGTGCTGACCGAAGAGGAATTCACCGCCAAAAAGAAACAATTACTGGGGCTGTAAAGGAGAGAACGCCATGTCAAAGCAAGAAAAACAAACCATTTTTACTCAAGACGTCGAGACGACCTATGCCGCGCTGAAAACAGCCGTTGAAAAGCTGCGCTACACGGTAACGTCAGTCGACGATGCCGCGCACACCCTCAACCTCAGCTCCCGTGTCAGCGGCTTTTCCTGGGGCGAGAATATTACCGCGATCGTAACGCCCGCCGAGGGCGGCGGAAGCGCGCTCAATCTGTTCTCCGAGCCGAAGCTCAAGACCAATGTGGTCGACATGGGCAGGGGCAAGCGCATTCTGGAGCAGATCGCCAATGCGGTTGACGCCGAGCTCAACGGCGGCGCCGCGCCCCAACAACCTGCCGCGCCCCAACAGCCTGCCGCGACCGGCGCTGACTCTGTCGCCGACGAGCTCCGCAAGTTTGCGGCTCTGCGCGATGAGGGCATTCTGACCGACGAAGAATTTGCGGCGAAGAAAAAGCAGATCTTGGGCATTTAATGCCGACAGGATAGGTTCAGGAGCGGTTCTGCGGCGGATCGCTCTTGCTTCTTTGCAAAGAGACCGAGGCACACCCGTCGGCGCAGAGTTTTTGCTCTAAAGAGATTGATTTTTTCGACAAAACGGTTTATAATAAAAGCGATACTGTAAGCGAGCTGTTACATGAAAGGAAGATCCTTTGTGAATTGCCCCAAATGCAATACCGCTGTTTCTCCGGAACAGGATGTTTGCCCCAAATGCGGAAGGACGCTGAAGAAAAATGTTGTGCTCGACAGCGATCTAGTCTATTTTGAGGAGGATCTCAAGCAGAACCGGCGCCGCATCGGAAAACCGGTCATCCTGATCATCGCCGCTGTGCTGATTTGCGTTGCCGCAGTCGTCGCCGTTTTTGTCATGCGCAGGCATGCCCCGGCGTCCGCGCCTGCTGCGACCGAGGATACGGCGACTTTTGCCGTGACCTCTGAGCCGTCTTCCGCCGCGTCAACGGTTCCGGAAACATCGGTCGGCGCATCCGCCGGTGAAGAGGGGCTGATCGCATATGCCGAGAGAACGGGCATGACGCAGACCTTGAAGGATGCGGCGGACGACAAAATGAACCTTGCCGTCACTGCCGAAAGCAACGTCCTCATGGCTGTCTATACCGTGTTTGAGGATTCACAGGCTCCCGATCAGGCGGAATACTTCGAAAAGCTGAAAACCGATTTCGACCTGCTCAGCTCGCAGATGGATAAGCCTGTCTATGAGATGAAAAACGTCAGCGGCGTCAAAAATGCCGTGCTGGATATCCGCATTATTGACCGCAACAACGTAGTTTTTTACGATAATCTTGTCGATTAAACCCGGCAACGAACGGAGGTACCAAATGAATTGTCCACAATGCAAGCACCTGATTAAACCGGGTCAGAAGTTCTGCCCCGCCTGCGGTGCAAAAATCATGATGCCAAACCTTGATACGGAGAAAACCGTCGCCGCAGATGATATCGAGTATTATCATCCGGATGAGAATACGTCGGCGCCGAACGCATGGCACATGACCGACCGGGAGGATCCTGAGAAAAACGCATGGCAGGGAGCCAAGTCGAACGATCCGCAGCAGGATGCATGGCATCAGGCTGCGCAGTACAGTGCGAATTCCGATCAAAATACGTGGAACCAGCCTGCGCAGGAATACGACTCCTATCAGTCGGCGTATCAGCAGCAGGACTACGGTACGGCAACGGCTGTGAAGAAAAAAAGCTCGAGCCGCGTGGCTGTTTTGATCATTCTCATTGCCGTGATCGTGGCAGGCGGCATCGTTGCGGGCTTTTTTGCCTTCAAGGGATGCAGCACCCTTCCCGACTACAAGGCGGCAATCAACGACATGATGGAGATGATGAGCGACGGCAAGTATGAGGAAGCCATCGAAAAGTATTCCATCGACGGCGCGCAGACGCTGACCGAAGCGGATCGGCAACGTCTGGCGATGTTACAGGGGATCACCTTTACCGCCGATATCGAGGATGATCAAGCCGTGTTTTATAAGCGCGGCGAGGACGGCTTCGATTCCAAGCTTTCCGCCATCACCGAAGACGAGGAAAAGCAAAGCACGATCACGGATATCGTGGTAGTGCCCGTCACGGTTTCCGCCAAGGGTACCATCTGGACAGGGGAAGTCGATCAAACCAGGACGAGCACCTTCACCATGGGCTTGGTAAACGGTCAGTGGAAGTTGTCGGGCAGAAGCTTTATTCCGGAATGATCATAAGTAATTGAGGGACAGCCCGCGCGGGCTGTCCTTTCTGCATCTCGGAGAAGGACTGCAAGGCAATAATGAAAATGTTATTGTCAAATGCAGAAAAATGCGCTATAATGATTCTATTATCCATAAAGGAGAGATCGATATGAATTGTCCGAATTGTTTTAGTCCTCTGCGACCGAATCAGAAGTTCTGCGACGTCTGCGGAACCAAAATCGAAGCGCCGCAGATGGAAGTAGATAAAACCGTTGCTGCGGACAAAGTTCCGACTCCCCGTGAGCCGCAGCCGGCGCCGTGGGAGCAGCAGACCGCACAGCCCGAGCCGCAGCCGGCGCCGTGGGAGCAGCAGACCGCACAGCCCGAGCCGCAGCCGGCGCCGTGGGAGCAGCAGACCGCGCAGCCCGAGCCGCAGCCTGCACCGTGGGAGCAGCAAACCGCACAGCCCGGCATGCAGGAGCCTGCATGGCAGCCTCCTCAACAAGACGCATGGCAGCCGCCGCAGCCTGCGCAGGATCCATGGCAGCAGCCGAAGCCCGACGCAGCGCCCGATAACTATTCTCAACAGTATCAGCAGTATCGGCAGCCCTCCGGCATGCCCGGTACCCGCCAAGGAGACGGCAGTCTGCCGCCGCAGAAGAACAGCAATCTGCCCATCATCATCGTCGCGATCGTGCTGGCGGTGCTGATCGTCGTCGGCGGTGTCGTCGCGGCGATCCTGATCTTCGGCAACAAGGGAAACGATCATAAAAACGACAGCTCCGTCGCCGCCTCGGTGGTGCAGAGCAGCGAGGAGGAATCCTCCAATAAGTGGGATCTGAGCCTGCCCGACAGTTCAACGAGCGGTCAGGAGTCCAGCCACATCATTCAGTTCAGCCGTACAGAGTCGAGCCGCATAGAATCCAGCCGCACAGAGCCCGGTAGCTCAAGCTCGGGTACAGTTTCGGGTGACAGCCATACGATCGTCGATAAAAACGGCTTGGTGATCGCGGAGGATGATCTGATCCAGTCGGATGATATCGCGGCGCAGCAGCAGCTCGACAATTACATCAAGGCGAGCGGCACGGAGACCACCATCACCAGCAACAGCATGACGGGTGAGATCTTTGCCAAGGGCAACGCGATCGTCTATGAATTCACCTACACCGTCGCCCTGACCGATGAGCAGGAGGAACTGCTGGCAGAGCGTGTCGCGGAGATGGAGGACTACAGCGCCGGTCTGGTGACACAGATACGCGAGGAGTCGGGCGTTGACAACGCCATCATCGTCTATGCCTATGTCAGCGTTGACGGCAGGCTGCTTGCCAGCCTCGCGGTGGACGCGGAATAACGGATAATGCAGCAAGAGCGGCGCCGTTTCGGCGCCGCTGTCTTTGTAATCATTTTTTAGTTGTATTTCATGTCTGTTTGCGCTATAATAATGATGGAGAGTTGTTGATTGTGCAACAACATCGAATTTGAGTTAGGGTGAATAATATGCAAGAGTATTGTTATCAATGTATGCGACAGCTGCGCGGCGCATCGGTATGCCCGCACTGCGGCTTTGACAACGCCGCGGCGCAAAACATAGAGGTGCTGTATCATCTGCGGCGCGGCACGATGCTGGCAAACCGTTATCTGGTCGGCAGGGTGATCGGCGAGGGCGGCTTCGGCATTACATATATCGGCATGGACACCACGCTGTCCAAGCGCGTCGCCATCAAGGAGTTTTACCCCTCGGGCGCGGCGAACCGCACCAATAAGGAATCCGACGATGTCATTGTCACCACCGGCAGAGAGGGCTTTTTTAACAAGGGCGTCGAGCGCTTCCTGCTCGAGGCAAAGAGCGTTGCCAAGTTTTCGGAGGAAGAGGGTATTGTCGACGTGCTGGACTACTTCCAGGCGAACGGCACTGCCTATATCGTGATGGAGTATCTCGACGGCGAGACGCTCAAGGACCGCGTCAACCGCCGTGGCTGCTTCAAGCTCGAGGAGCTGGTGGGCTTGATGATGCCCGTCATGCGCTCGCTGAGCGTCATTCACGCGGAGGGTATCATCCACCGCGATATCAGCCCCGATAATCTGATGCTGACCAAGCGCGGCAAGCTGAAACTGATGGATTTCGGCTCGGCGCGTTATTATACCAACGAGGAGCGCAAAATGTCGGTCATCCTCAAGCAGGGCTTCGCCCCCGAGGAGCAGTACCGCCAGAACGGCAAGCAGGGACCCTATACCGACGTGTATGCGCTCTGCGCCACGATGTACGCCTGCATCACGGGCAAGGTTCCCGTCAGCAGCCTCGACCGTCTGGGTGAGGATACCCTGCTGCCGCCCTCACAGCTTGGCGCGGTGGTACTGCCCTATCAGGAGCACGCGCTGATGCACGGCATGGCGCTGCTGGCAAAGAACCGCACGCCCGACATGGGCACCCTGATACGCGAGCTCACCACCAAGACATCGCTGGATTACGACCGCACTGTCGCGGCTGACGAGGCGGGCGCCGACAAATCCGGCGCGGGAAAAGGACAGGAGCGGCAAGCATGGCGAACGGTCCCGCAAAATCAAAACGGCGCTGCTCCCGAGAAGGAGCAGCAAGCGGACAAACAGCGCGTCGTCAAGCAGGAGCAGAAGTCCGCAGCCGAGACGGACAAGAAGTCCAAAATGACGCTGATCATCGCCGCAGTCGCTGCGGTCGTGATCATCGGCGGCGGTATCATCGCGGGGATTGCCCTGTTCGGCGGCAGCAAACAGCCGACGCCCGCCGCGCCGCAGAGCACAGCACTCAGCAGCCAAGCGTCGTCCTCGTCGTCCGCCGGCTCCTCCTCCAAGGCGGAATCCTCAAAAACGACGTCCTCCAAAGCATCGTCCTCCAAGGCGTCGTCTTCCAAAGCAACGTCCTCCAAGACCTCGTCAGACGCGCACAAGCTTTACAGCGAAAACGGTACCCTGCTGTTAGAGGATGACGCGATCGACACGGAGGACCTCAGCGCTGAGCTGAAGCTCCGCAATTACGTGGGTGACGGATTACACGACTCTGTCAAAAACTCGTTCAAAACCAATGGATATGTTTGCGGTAATACCTATGTGGATGAACTCATTTATCAAACCGAACTTTCCGACGAAGAGATTGCCGAAGCAGCTTCATATGAGGATTCATGGAAGAATGACGAAACACTAAAGAGCGCGAGACATACGATGCGCGTAAGTACCGGCATTGCCAACGCCCAGTATGTTTACGCAGAATACACAAGGGACGGCAACCTGATTTTTGCCGTATTGATCAACGAATGATCGCGGGAGGCTTTTGATGAATTGCCCGAAGTGCCAACAACCCATCAGTGAGAACCAAACGGTATGCTATAGCTGCGGCGCCAGGCTGGAAGAGGCTTCTTCCGCCGCGCAGGAGCCTGTGCGGGACGAGCTGCCAAAGCAGCTTCCGCCGCAGCTGCCGAAGAAATCCAAGCTGCCGGTCATTGTCATCATCGTTGCGGCGGTGGTACTGACGGCGGCAGCGGGCATTTTTGTGGCAGTCAACCTGCTCGCCGACCAAAACGGCGGCACATCGCCGAAGAATGCGGCGACGACGAACGCGACCGCACAGACCGAGACGGCAAAGCGCGCGCGGACGCTGCCCGAGCTGGTGGAGAGCTATGAGCAAGCCCTCAACAACAACGACAAGGATGCGATGACCGAGCTGTTCGCGCCGTCGCTGCGGGATAAAAAATCCGTGGAGACCGCCGCGCTGACCTTCTTCAACAACCTGATCGGTCAGTCGGGGCAGAAGCTCACCTATGACTTCGAGCTGCTCGACGACATCGACTACGCCGGTGAGGACAAGGCAACGGGCAAGGTGAAGATCTCCGCCGAGCTGCCGATCGTCGGCTTGCAGAGCACACAAACGACATTTTCCTTCCTGATGGAGGGCGGCGAGTGGTATATCGCCGGGATCATTTAATACAAGATTTAAGGGCTTTCGCGTCAGGTGATGCGAAAGCCCTTTGCTGCTTTTTGCTTATTTTTTCAGTAATAGTCCGTTCTTCAGATCTTCCTTTGCCTGCTTTTTGATCAGGAAGTGCTGCTTTTTGCCCGTTGCGGTGCGCGGCACATCCGCGACAAAGCGGTAGTAGCGCGGCGCCTGATATTTGGAGATGTTCGGCGAGGCGGCGCAGAAATCGATCAGCTCCTGCACGGTCAGGCTGTTGTCGGCGGGGATGACATATGCCGCGACGCATTCGCCGCGCGTGCTGTCGGGCACGCCCGTGACGATGCACTCGGCTACCTTGGGATGACCGTTGAGGACCTCCTCGATGCGGGCGGGATAGATGTTCTCGCCCTTGCTGATGATCATGTCATCCTTTCTGCCCGCGACGGTGATGAACTGCCGCTTGTCCCATGTGCCGACATCGCCCGTGTACATCCAGCCCCGGAAGAATTTCTCCTCGGTCGCCTGCGGGTTGTTGACATAGCAGTAGGTCGACTTGGCGGGGCATTTGATGATGATCTCACCCTCCTCGGTATTGTCGGTCGCGACCGTGTCGTCGGGATCGGCTTTTTTGTCTTCGTAGAGCTTCACCACGCGCACCTCGTCGTCGGTGCAGGCGCGTCCCGCCGAGCCGGACATCTCGGGCAGGTCATAGGGGCGCAGGAAGGTGTTCCAGAAGGATTCGGTGGTGCCGTAGCCGTTGTAGATATTGGGCGTCAGGGTCTTTTGGAAGCGGATGCACGCCTCCTTTTCCAAGGGGCTGCCCATGGTGATGATGCCCTTGAGCGTGGAGATGTCGCGCGGGTGCTTTTCCTGCCGCGAGGCGAGCAGCGTCAAAACCGACGGAACGCCCGTCAAAAACGAAATGCCGTAGCGCTCGACATAGCTGAGCGTGGTCTTGGGGTTGAAGGTGCGCATGATGACCAGCGCGCCGCCGACATAGAGCGTCGGCGTGGGACCGCCCGAGTGGAGACCGCCGCGGTGGAACCACGGGGTCATGTTCATCGTGACGTCGGTAGGTGCGAGCGGAAAATGCATGATGACGTCATGCGCCGAAAGCACCTCGTTGATGTTGTTGAGCGGGACACCCTTGGGCGTGCCGGTGGTGCCGGAGGTCTGCAGCCGCACCACCTCGTCGTAGATATGGGGATGAAAGTCGATCGGCGGGTCGTGCTCGTCTGCGCCGTCGACATAGGCTTCATAGAGGATGTGCCCCTCGGGGACGGTGAAGGGCTTGCCGAGGCTGTTCACCGCGATGATCACCTCGGGCTTGTGGTCGCTCATTTCGATCGCCTTCAAAGCGGTCGATGCGATCTCCGTGTCGTAGAGATAGACCTTCGCGCGGTTGTGCGTCATGATCTCGGCAGTCTCGCCCGCAGAGAGGTTGAAGTTGACCGGATTGCCGATGGCGCCGAGCTTTTGCGGGGCGATGTAGCCGAACAAAAACTGGGGCGAGTTGAAGAGCTGGAACATCACGATGTCGCTCTTGCCCACGCCGTCCGCCTTCATGGCGTTGGCGAAGCGGTTGCTCTCGGCATTCAGCTCGGCGTATGTCCACTGCTTCTTTTCCACGGGGGAAATGACGGCGGGCTTGTAGCCGAAGCGGCGCACGTTGCGCAGAAAGCCGTTCAGCCAAGTGAATTCGGCTTCAAAGGTTTCTCTGAACATGGCGGAGTCATAGGTGAGATTCATAATTACCTCCCGGTATTTCGTTGCGTTAATATGTTAATAGCGGTATTTTCCGAGTAAAATGCTGGAATTCTGACCGCCGAAGCCGAAGGCGTTGGACATGGCATAGCGGATATCGGCTTTTTTGGCGGTGTTGGGGACGAAGTCGATGCCCGCGCATTCGGGGTCGACCTCGTGAAGATTGATGGTCGGGGGAATGACGCCCGTCTCGATCGCCTTGACACAGGTGATCGCCTCGGTGATGCCGCCTGCGCCCATCATGTGGCCGGTCGCGCCCTTGGTCGAGCTGACATAGGGGAGAGACGCGCCGAAGATCTCTTTGATCGCGGCGCTTTCTACGGCGTCGCCCTTGTGGGTGGCGGTGCCGTGGGCGTTGATGTAGCCGACGTCGGCGGGAGAAATGCCCGCCTCGGCGATCGCCTGACGGATGCATGCCTTGGCGCCTCTGCCCTCGGGATGGGGCGCGGTGACGTGGTGTGCGTCGCAGGTGTTGCCGCAGCCCGCAAGCTCTGCAAAGATATGCGCGCCGCGCGCCTTGGCGTGTTCCTCGGTCTCCAGCACCAGCGCGCCGCCGCCTTCACCGATGACAAAGCCGTCGCGGGTGACGTCGAAGGGACGGCTGGCGGTGACGGGGTCGTCGTTGCGGCGCGAGAGCGCCTTGGCATTGGCGAGCGAGTAAATGACCAGCGGGCAGAGCACGCTTTCCGCGCCGACCGCCAGCATGACGTCCGCCTTGCCTGCCTGCAAATAGGTGGCGGCGATATAGATGGCGTCGCCGCCGGAGGAGCATGCCGTGCTCACCGTGAAGCTGGGGCCGCGCAGGTCGTAGTCGATGGCGATGTTCGCTGCCGCGATATTGCCGAGGATCTTGGGAATGAAGCGCGGGCCAACCTTCTTATGTGAGGCGCCCGAAAGCGCATCCTGCGTAAAGGCGGTGGTGGCGATGCCCGCCATCGCGGTGCCCATCACGATACCGGTGCGCTCCGGCTCAATGGTGACGCCGCTCTGCGTGAGGGCTTCCCGCGCGGCGATGTACGCGTACTGCATAAAGGGGTCGGTCTTGCGCACCAAGTCCTTTTCGAGGTGGTCGGCGGGATTGAAATCCTTGATCTCGCCGGCGAACTGCACCGCCAGCTCAGAGGGGTCGAAGCTCTTGATGGTGTCGATGCCCGACTTGCCCGCGATGAGGTTGTTCCAGTAAGTGTCAACGCCGATGCCGATGGGGGTAACGGCGCCCATGCCCGTGATGACGATCTTTTTCATATCAGCATTACTCCATTCAAAAATTCAAATAGCTATTTACATTCTGCATATTGTTATGCTATAGTTAGATTATACCAGATTCTTCCGTTTTTTCAACAGGGCTGATAATGCAATTTTCAACGTTTTTGCATGAGGTTATTCGGAAACTGCATGATAAGCCGCAGGGAGGTGTCCGCATGGACGTCAATCAACTCAACTGTTTTATTTCGGTTGCGCAGACGCTCAATTTTTCCGAGGCGGCGCGGCGCAACTTTGTCTCACAGTCGACCGTGAGCCGCTATATCAGCGACTTGGAAAAGGAGTTCGGGGTGCAGCTGTTCACCCGCTCTCACCGGGACGTGCTGATGACCAACGAGGGCAAGACGCTGCTGCCCTATGCGCTGGAGATCGTCGGCACGCTGAACAAGGCGAAGAAAGTGATCCGCGAAATGCAAAACGGCGGCGCCGGCAAGCTGACCGTCGGCTGCGACGTGACCTCGATGGATTTCCCGTCGCGCTGTATCGCGGATTTCACCGCGCGCTATCAGGGCATCACGGTCGACCTGCGGCAGCTCGATACCGCCGACCGCAGCGCTGCCATCACGGGCGGCGAGTATGATTTCTGCTTTATGCCGCGCGACATGGTGCCCGAAAGCTCGGGGATCGAGACCATCGTCACCCACACCGACCCGCTGGTAGTGCTCGCTGCGGGCG